>JALWSS010000016.1 GCA_026993525.1 Saprospiraceae bacterium | reverse complement strand
GAACAGACGGGGGATGAGGGATAAGCCCCCGTTCTTGCAAGTGTTGAGCGCAGCGGCACTTGCAAACTCTCCTTTGTGCGGCAAGTGACGTCTCGCCAGGCTCGACTTAACACTTGCCGGAACGGGGAAAAACCTCAAAAACCCCAAAAAAAACTGCAAAAAAACCGCAAGTAGAATTCAGGAGCTGACTGAAAGTCAGCGCCTGACGGGGAAAAACCCCCAAAAAACCTTCAAAAACCCCCAAAAAAAACCTTCAAAAACCCTTCCCGGGCGCAGCCCGGGAAATTATTACGTCCGGTTGACGAATCGCCTGAGCATTTCCAGGGCGTATGTTGCGGCGTACTGGATATTGCGCTCCCGGTCTCTTCGGAAGTGAAATATCCTGGCTTTGACCTGGTCATTGTTGCCGACGGCAATCCAAACGGTGCCCACCGGTTTTTCCGGTGTGCCGCCACCCGGGCCGGCAATGCCGGAGGTGGCCATAGCGAGGTCGGTGCCGAGTACCCTGAGTGCACCCTGCACCATTTCCCGGACGGTTTGCTCACTTACGGCGCCGTGTTCTGCCAAGGTGCTTTCCCGTACGCCCAGCACTTTCATTTTCACTTCGTTGGCATAGGCAATGACGCTGCCTTTGAAATAATCGGAAGAGCCGGCCACGGAGGTGATCAGGTGTGCCAGGTAGCCGCCGGTACAGCTTTCGGCGGTGGCCAGGGTGAGGCCCTTTTGGCGGAGCAATTTCCCGATGGCTGATTCCAGCACATCATCTTCCGTAGAGGCGACCAACTCTGTCGGCAGCAGGCGCAGCATTTCCTCCAGTTTTTGTTTCAGCAATGCTTCGTTGGCTTTGGGGTCCTGGCCACGAACAGTGAGCCGCAGGCGCACCTGGGCTATTCGGGGCAGGTAAGCCAGCGTGATATTTTCCGGGAGGGCATCTTCAAAGGGCTCCAGCATTTTGGCAATGGTGGACTCCCCCTCCCCCGAAGTGAGTATGGTGCGGTAGGCAATGTGGGTGCCGTCGAAATGCTTGTGCAGGCGGGGCAGCACCTCGTTTTCCATGAGGTATTGCATCTCATAAGGTACACCTGGCAGCGAAACCACCACCTTGCCGTCCTGGCTGAACCACATACCCGGGGCCGTTCCCATTTTGTTGAACAGCACGGTGGCATTGGCAGGCACCATCCATTGCTGCACCACAGCCGGTGTTATTTCCCGTTTGTGTTGCCGGTAAAGGTCTTCCACGAATTTCCGGGTGGGCATGTGTTCCACCATTTCGACGCCGAAAAAATGGGCGAGGGCGGTTTTCGTCTTGTCGTCTTTGGTAGGGCCCAGACCGCCGGTGATGATGACCACATCGGCCAGTTGCAGGCCCCGGCGCAGCATGTCCAGGATGGCGTGTTCATCGTCGGCAACGGCGCTCTTTTCCACCACCACACCGCCGATGCCGTGCAACATTTGGGCAATTTTGGCAGAGTTGGTGTCAATGACCTGTCCGATGAGGATTTCGTCGCCGATGGTCAGCAGGTAAACTTTCATGGGTGTTTTGTTTTTCGTCGGGCTTTCAGCCCAAATCAAAGATGATCTCTTTGAAATTGTATCGTCGGAATGCCGGGCCTGAATTCAGGCAGAGCAATCCGGATTCATCCACGCCTGTTATTTCCGCCTCAAAGCCGGTGCCGTCCGGCCGGTAAAATTTCAGCTTCCGGCGCCAGCCGTACAGGCAGTTCAGGTATTCCTCTTTCAGCAGGGCTTTTTTTCCGCTTCGCAAAAGCAGGTAGTATTGTTCCAGTTTTTCGCAGAGCACTTCCAGGGTACTTTTGCGGTCGAATTCCTTTCCGGCCACATTGCGAAGCGAGGTGGCGTTTTTCAATTCAGGCGGGAAGGCAACCTGGTTGACATTCAGCCCCACACCCACTATTGAAGTGCGGAGATGACCCCCCCGCAGGGTATTGGTGATCAGGATGCCCGCCACTTTTTTCTTTCCGAGGAGAATGTCGTTGGGCCATTTGACCAGTGCCGTTTTTCCGGTCAGGGTTTCAGCCACAGCCCGTACGGCCAGCGAGACGGCCATGTTGAGGTAGAACTGCTCGTTTACCCGAAGGAAAGAAGGAAAGAGCACCACGCTGAAGGTCAGGTTTTTGGCAGCTTCGCTGGTCCAGGAGTTGCCGGTCTGGCCCCTGCCGGCTTCCTGAAAATCAGCCAGAACGAGCGCCCCGTCGGCTGGTTTGCTTTTTGCAACGAGGGCCGAGGCATGGTTCATGGTATTGTCCACGGTGTTCAAGTGAATGAATTGCCGGCCGAGGAAGAGGGTGTTGGGCTGAATCAACATGAAATAATAATTGCTACTTTTAACCCCGTCCATCTGACATTTCGGACTTTTGCAAACAATTTGTGCCGCAAGTGGTACAATTGGCCGGCAAAGCAAAGGGGTTTGTACCCTTATTCCAACAGCCGGCCCAATGCATGCATCTATTTTTCAAGCTGTGTGTTTATACACCGATTCCGGCAGCAAAGCCTTTCTTCATTGAGCAACAGTGGTGTGGATTGGCCGGATGCCAAAAGTAAATTTATTTCCGTATTGAGTACGCAATCAGCTCTTAGGCACTTTGATTCTGTGGCAGACGAGATGAACGACCTGATCGTTGACAGCATTCAGGACATCAAAGGCAAGAACATTCTGAAACTCAACCTGACACAACTCGACGACGCCCCTACTGACTTTTTCATCATTTGTGAGGGCGATTCCACCACGCAGGTCAGGGCCATGTCCGAAAACATCAGAAAGCGAATGAAGGAGGAACTGGGCCAGATGCCGCTCCATGTGGAGGGGACCCTGCACTCCCGCTGGATTTGCATGGACTATTTCAACGTGGTGGTTCACATCTTTCACAAGGAAGTAAGAGGCGTGTATGAATTGGAAGATTTGTGGGGCGATGCAGCGTTTACCTCTTACGAAAACCTCTGACCCTTCAACTGCTGAACCAAGGTCAATTCAACGTCACTGAACCGAACACAAAGAGGTAGAAAACTCCCAGCTATTCATGGAGAACAACAAACAAGAAAATAAAAACCCGAAAAACGGTGGCAACAGGTACACCACCTACTGGATATATGCGGTGATCGCCATCTTCCTGCTGGGCTTGCAATTCATCAACCTGCCCGGCAGCACTTCTGATCCCATCACTTTTGATCGCTTCGCAAAAATGGCCAAAGCCGGCGATGTGAAAAAAGTGGAGATCATCAACCAGAAGTACGCCAACGTGTACCTCCGGGAAGAAGCCCTGAACAAAACAGGGCCTGATGGCGACAAACTCTACAAAGATGCCAGCCGCAGCAGCTTCAACAAGCTGAGGCCGCACTACACTTTTGACATCGGCCCGGCCGATCATTTTGCCGCCAAGCTGGATGAGTTGAAGCAAAAACTACCCGAGGACAAACGCTTTACTACAAACTATGAAGAGCAGCACAACTGGCTGCTGCCCATCCTGAGCTGGATGGTGCCCATCGGCATTTTCATCCTGCTGTGGTTTTTCATCATGCGGCGGGTAGGCGGCGGTGCCGGCGGCCCCGGCGGCAACCTGTTCAACATTGGCAAGTCAAAGGCCACCCTCTTTGACCAGAACGCCAAGGTAAACGTCACCTTTCAGGATGTGGCCGGACTGGACGAAGCAAAGGAAGAAGTGGTTGAGGTGGTTGACTTCTTGAAAAACCCGAAGAAATACACGGCCCTTGGCGGTAAAATCCCCAAAGGCGTGTTGCTGGTAGGCCCCCCGGGCACCGGTAAAACCCTGCTGGCCAAAGCCGTAGCCGGAGAGGCCGACGTGCCTTTCTTCTCAATTTCCGGTTCCGACTTCGTGGAGATGTTCGTGGGGGTGGGTGCCAGCCGGGTGCGCGACCTTTTCAAACAGGCCCGTGAGAAAGCCCCCTGTATCGTCTTCATAGATGAAATTGACGCCATCGGGCGCGCACGAGGGCGCAGTGGCTTCCAGGGCGGCAACGACGAAAGGGAAAACACCCTCAACCAGTTGCTGGTGGAGATGGACGGTTTTCCGACGGACAAGGGGGTGATCCTGATTGCCGCCACCAACCGACCGGATGTACTCGACAATGCACTGCTGCGCCCGGGCCGCTTCGACAGACTCATCGCCGTTGACCGGCCGGACCTGAAAGGGCGGGAGGCCATCTTCAAAGTACACCTCAAAAACATCAAGACCGCCAGGGATGTCAGTCCTGCCGAATTATCGGAGATGACGCCGGGTTTTGCCGGGGCCGAAATTGCCAATGTGTGCAACGAAGCCGCCCTCATTGCCGCCAGGCGAAACAAGAAAAAGGTGGGCATGAAGGACTTCCACGATGCCCTTGACAGGGTGATCGGCGGTCTGGAAAAGAAGAGCAAGCTCATCTCTCCGGAAGAGAAAAAGATCATTGCCTACCACGAAGCAGGCCACGCCGTTTGCGGCTGGTTCCTGGAGCATGCCTCCCCGCTGGTCAAGGTGACCATCGTGCCGAGGGGAATCGGTACCCTGGGCTATGCACAGTATTTGCCGAAGGAAGAATACATCACCCGCACCGAGCAACTGCTCGACCGCATGTGCATGACCTTTGGCGGCAGGGCCGCCGAGGAAATTGTCTTCGAAAAAATCTCAACAGGTGCCCAAAGCGACCTGGACCAGGTGACCAAAATGGCTTACAGCATGATCACCGTCTTTGGAATGAACGACAAGGTGGGTCAGGTGTCATTCTACGGTTTGCAGAACGACAGCTTCCTCAGGCCGTATTCCGAAGAAACTGCACACCTGATTGATGAGGAAGTGCGGCAGTTGGTCAAATCCCAGTTTGAAAGGGCCAAAGCACTGTTGCGTGAGCGAAGGGAAGAACTGGAGGTAATTGCGCAGCGACTGTTGGAAAAAGAAGTGCTGACCAAAACAGATGTGGAAAAACTGATTGGCAAACGGCCTTTTGCACCGGTAGCAACGCTTTCGGAAACAAATGAGCCTTCGGAAAACGGCAGTTCAAAAATTGACGAAGAAGAAGTAAAAGCCGACGCCAAAGAGAAATAGGTTTTGGAAAAATACACCGAAAACGGGGTTCGGATGCCATTGTCTGAACCCCGTCTTTGTTTAATCCCCCGATTCGCGGCTTGTCATCCGGAGAAGTATTTTAACCTGATCGTTTAATTCAGGAAGTTTGCAGAAATTGGTGGCCGTCAACGGCTTGCATGGTGATTTTTGCTGCCGTTGATTTTCCCCTTCACTGATAAACGATGCACTGGTTACGCTTTGGGGAAGGCGTATGAATCAAAACAAATTCGAATCAACATGAAATCAATCGGAATTCTCGTATCCATTATTCTGGTATTGTTTTTTGCCATTTCAGGCTGCAACACCTACAACACGCTTGTGGAAAAAGACACCCAGGTGGAGCAGGCCTGGGCCAATGTGCAAAGTGCCTACCAGCGCCGTGCCGACCTCATCCCAAACCTGGTGAATACCGTAAAAGGAGTTGCAGAGTTTGAGCAAAGCACCCTCAGCCAGGTGGCCGAAGCCAGGGCCAAAGCCACCAGCATCACCGTTGACCCCAGCAACCTGAGCCCTGAAAAGCTGGCCGAGTTCCAGAAGGCACAAGGCGCACTTTCCAGCGCACTGGGTCGCCTGCTGATGATCACGGAAAACTACCCTGAATTGCGGGCTACGGAGTCTTTCAAAGAACTGCAAGCCCAACTGGAAGGCACCGAAAACCGCATCAAAGTGGAGCGCGACCGCTTCAACGCTGCCGTGGCCGATTACAATGCCAGCATCCGGAAGTTCCCGGCCAATGTGTGGGCAGGCCTCTTTGGCTTTGACCGCTACACCCCATTCGAAGCGCAGGAAGGTGCGGAAAACGCTCCACGTGTGGAGTTCTAACCCCTTTTGACACATGGTCAATTTTTTCAGCAAGGAAGAAGAACAACAGATCATTGACGCCATCCGTGAAGCGGAGGGAAACACCTCCGGAGAGATCCGCGTGCACCTGGAGGAAAAGGTGAAAGGCGATGTGATGGACGCTGCCGTTAAAACCTTTTTCAAAATAGGCATGCAGCACACCGCCGAAAACAATGGCGTCCTGATCTTTTTGGTTCCCAAACAAAAGCACTTCGCCATCATTGGCGACCGGGGCATCAACGAAAAGGTGCCGCCCGGCTTTTGGGATGAGGTGAAAGACATCATGCAGAAGCACTTCCGAAATGGCGAATTCGCCAAAGGAGTCAGCGAGGGCATTTTGCTTTCCGGACAAAAGTTGAAAGAATATTTCCCCCTGCAACCCGATGACAAAAACGAACTCCCCAATGAAATCTCTTTTGGCAAGACCAACACCTGAATGAAACAGCTACGCTCGAAATACTTCCTGCTTCCGGCCTTCTTGCTGATGGCCGTTGTGACCTTTGCCAAAGAGCCACCCGATCCGCCCCAGCCTCCTCGGCTGGTCAATGACTACACCAATACCCTTCGCCAAAATGAGGTGGACGCACTGGAACAAAAACTCGTCGCTTATGACGACAGCACGTCCACGCAGATAGCCATTGTCATCGAACGCTCGCTGGAGGGCGATGACATTTTCGACTATTCATTCAGGCTGGCAGAAAAGTGGGGAATCGGCCGTGCGGGAAAAGACAACGGCATCCTCATTTACATCGCACTGCAAGACCGGAAACTGTACATCCAAACCGGCTACGGCGCCGAGGGCTTTTTGCCCGATGCCATGGCCAAACGCATCATTGACCAGGTCATCGTGCCCAACTTCAGAAAGCAGCGCTATTACGAGGGTCTCAACAGGGCCACGGACATCATCATGAAGCTGGGCAGCGGGGAATACACCAACGATGACATGGGCAGCGGCGATGAGTTCCCCATAGCGGCACTGGTGGTGGTCATCCTGTTCATCGTCATCATTATCGTCATCAGTGCAGCGGCCGGTGGCGGCGGCTATTACAAAGGAGGCCGGTACGACAGCGGCGGCGGCTGGATGATCTTTGGCCCGGGCTGGGACGACGACGACGATGATGATGGTAAACCCCGCAAAAGAAGGCGGAGAAAAAGTGGCGGCTGGGGTGGCTGGAACGGTGGCGGCGGCTTCGGTGGCGGTGGTTTTGGCGGCTTTGGTGGTGGTGGCTTCGGCGGTGGCGGAGCCGGTGGGAGCTGGTGATGTTGTCAGTTGCGTTTTTCCACCTTTTTCAGCCACTTGTCACAATGATTGAGTACCTCCTGTTTCAGGTAGTGGTCATTTTCAATCACTTCAAAAAAGCTTTTGAGGTAGTCCGTGCAGTGGCGTTTTGAGTTCTTGTCGAAATAGGGGAACTGCACCGAAAGGGCGATGATCTCTTCTTTTTTCGAAATGAAGAACCGGACCGTTTCCAGTGTTTGTACCGGCTTTCGGCAATAGCCCTGGTAGTAGCGCTCAGTCACTTCAACGGTGGGCAGTTTTTCGTTTACCACGGCATAGGGAGCATTCACAAACCCGGCGTAGTCAAAGTCATAAGGTATGGGCACGATTTTCACCTGCCCACCTTCCCTGACAGCCAGCAACTCGATGTTGTGACCATTGTAAAGGTACCAATCCGTGTTACCGATCATGAATTGAAAAAAAGCAAAGCGCTCGGTTTCGCCGGTATTGAGCAAGCGGGTACTCACCACCCTGTTGGGCGCTATTTTGCCCCGGCACCTCGCAGCCATTTCATCGTCGGGTTCAATGAAAAATGCAAAACCCGGGTTGGGCTCCCGCTTGCTTTTCAGGTCCACGAACTTCATATTGAGCAATTGCGTCCGGTAGGAGTAGTCAGAAAGCAGGTTGTAAATTCTGTACGCCAGGTATTCGCGAAGGAGGTATTGCTGATAAATGTCTGAATTGTGGCAGCCCAGCACCATTTTGATGGAGTTTGGTTCTTCTGCCAGGTTTCGCCTGCGCAATTCCTTTTTGGAGAACTTCAGTTTCATGGGTGGCACATTGCAAACTTTCAACCGGGCATTGCCGCGTGTGCGCACTTCCACTTTCATGGTATCCGGTTCTCCTTTTTCATTGTTGAAGATGAAGATGCCGTCAATGTATTTCCGGTCGTATTTTCTTCGGAACAGCCGTTTGAAATCGGTGACCAGGGTAGCTTCCAGCACACCGGAATCCCGTTGCAGGTACTGAAAAACCGTTTTGATTGTATCCTGCTGTTGGGCAATGATAAAATCCGGCGCAATGAACAGGCACAGTAACAGTATTGAAAAGATTCGGAGGCTGTTCATGGCTTTGGCAGATTGGTTATACTCAAACCGAATTGGTTTGGAGTCCGGAGCAAGTCCTGGATTCACCCCCATCCACACTTGACAATAGTGATGGATTCTTCCAAACCACTTCGTACCGGATGCAGGCGCGGGCCAAGGTAAACAATGAAATGCGGCCCCGGACTGATATAACGCAAGCCCCGGGCTGCTTTTGGTTCACCAATTTGTCGCAATGTAATTCCGGGGGCAGGTGAAAGCCGTCATCCCTTTGTAATTTCGCAGCCCTTTTCACCAATCACAAATTGCATTGCTATGGAAATGCGTGTCATTGAACCCGGTGCCATTCCCCGATTTGATTTCCACCAATTCATTGTGGGCTCCATTGCACCGAGGCCGATCGCCTTTGTCAGCACGGTGGACACAGATGGGGTTCCCAATCTGGCACCATACAGTTTTTTCAATGCATTTAGCTCCAATCCACCCATTCTGGTCTTCAGCTCTAACCGCAGAATTGTGGACAACACCACCAAGGATACCCTCAGCAATGTGATTGAGACAAAGGAGGTAGTCATCAACGCGGTGAACTACCGCATTGTGCACCAGATGGCCGTGGCCAGTGTTCAGTTTCCGAAGGGAGTTGATGAGTTCGTAAAATCCGGCCTCACACCGATTCCGTCAGACCTCGTAAAGCCCTTCCGGGTAAAAGAATCACCCATCCAGATAGAGTGCAAAGTGAAAGACATCATCACCCTCGGCAAAGAGGGCGGAGCAGGCCACCTGGTCATTTGCGAGGTGCTCAGGATGCACATTGCCGAAGCGATCATTGACAAAAACGGGAGAATAGACCCCCACAAGGCCGATTTAATGGGGCGCCTCGGCCGGGCCTACTATGTGCGTGCCAGCGGCGATGCCATCTACACCATTCCACAGGCTGTTGAAAAGCTGGTCATCGGTTTCGACAATTTGCCCGAAGGCATCCGGCACAGCACGGTCTTCACCGGCAACAACCTTGGCCGGCTGGCCGGTATCCAGTCCGTTCCGGAAAAAGAAGAAGTGCTTGCCCTGAAAAACAGCGACGATGCCAGAATAGCAGAGGCCCTGAAGTCCGCCAATCCCAAAGAAGCCCTGCATCGCTACGCAAAAGAGCTGCTCGACAACGACCTGACCAAAAGAGATTATGCCGCCCGGGTAGCCTGGCTGGCCGAATACCTATAAAATATATTGCCAATGCGACCACCGGCTCCCGCCATCAATAAAGTAGAAAACCTGAGGCTGAGGCACCCGCAACAGTACCACCTGTCCAACGGAATCCCGGTTTATGACATCAACATGGGCGCACTCCCCGTGGTGAAAATCGAGATCGTATTCTTTGCCGGAAGGCCCTTTGAGAAGAAACACCTGGCAGCCAGGACCACCGCCTCGCTGTTGCGCGAAGGTTCCGAGAAGTACTCCTCCGCTGAGATCGCCAATGCATTCGACTTCTATGGGGGCTCGCTGTCCATTCCGGTGAACATGGACACTTCCAATGTGCTCGTTTACAGCCTCACCCGGCACCTGGACAAACTCCTGCCCATCGTTGCTGATATTCTGACCCGCCCTTCCTTTCCTCAGAAGGAATTGGACGTTTATGTGGCACGGGCCAAAAAACGCCTGCAACTGGACCTGTCAAAAAACGATGTGATCGCCTACCGCACCATTACTGAAAAAATCTTCGGAGAGGAGCACCCCTACGGCTACAACAGCACCCCCGAAACCTATGCAGCGCTCACACGGGAGGATTTATTTGCCCATTTCGAAGAAAATTACACGGCGGGCAATTGCATGGTCATTGTCAGTGGTGATACCGGTGAACTGCTTCGAAACAAACTGGAAAAATACATCGGCCGGATTCCAAGGGGCCCCGGGAGCGAAGCCTTTCTTCCTTCGGTAAAACCCAGCCCTCAAAAACTAAAAATTGACCGGCCGGATTCGGTACAGACCGCCATCAGAATTGGCAGGCGACTGTTCAACCGGAAACATCCGGACTTTAACGGAATGTACGTTTTGAACACCATACTGGGTGGATATTTCGGGTCGCGACTCATGGAAAACATCCGTGAACAAAAAGGCTATACCTACAACATTTACTCAACCCACGATGCCTTCCTTTTCGACGGCTATTTCTATGTGGGAACCGAGGCAGGGAAGGATTTTGTGGAACAAACCACCAGGGAGATTTACCAAGAGATGAAAAGGTTGCAGACAGAACCGGTTGGTGCCGATGAACTTGAAATGGTTCGCAACTACCTGCTCGGAAATTTGCTGACAAACCTGGACGGGCCTTTCAACGTGGCGGAGGTGGTGAAGACCTTCGTTCAGGAGGGCTTGTCACTGGATGATTTTGACAATTTGATCGGGACGATCAAAAACATCGGTGAAGAGGAAATCCGGTCCCTCGCTGCCAAATACCTCGGGCCTGCCGAAATGATAGAAGTAGTCGTCGGGTAAATACCTGAATTATTGCGCTTTAGGTATTCAATTAAAAGCACTTTATATGCGCAGCAACCCATTCACAACGAGATTCCGGTACCTGAAAATAAGCGATGCATTTATTACTCAAATTCTTGTTTACTTTTGTGCCTTCGCCAAAGAAGAAATTCTAATAAGTAATTCTTTGATAACCCACTGTTGAGCCCAAAGAATCGCTATTGCCAGGTCAGAACGGTCTTGAACTGCACCCCTTCTGCCAATGAAATACTGAGAGGCAATACATACCGGACACAACATTAACCTGAGGAAGTAATTTCATGAAATTTTTCAACCTGTTTACCCAAGAACTAGCCATTGACCTCGGCACTGCCAATACCCTCATCATGAGTGAAGGAAAGGTAGTGGTGGACGAGCCCTCCATTGTAGCCATAGACCGCCGCAACGGCGAAGTGATATCCGTAGGAATGCGCGCCATGCAGATGCACGAGAAAACCCACGAATACATCAAAACCATCCGGCCCCTGAAAGACGGTGTGATTGCCGATTTTCAGGCCGCTGAAAAAATGATCGAGGGTTTCATCAACATGATCGGTAGCCGCCGGAAATTTTTCTCACATCTCAAAATGGTCATTTGCATCCCTTCCGGCATTACGGAAGTGGAAAAGCGTGCGGTATTTGATTCCGCTGATCACGTTGACTCCAAAGAAACCTACCTCATCCACGAGCCAATGGCCGCTGCCCTCGGCATCGGGCTGGAGGTGGAAGAACCGGTGGGCAACATCATCATTGACATCGGAGGAGGCACAACAGAGATCGCCGTCATTGCGCTTTCAGGTATCGTTTGCGACCAGTCAATCAGAACGGCCGGCGATGAATTCACTGCCGACATCATTGATTACATGAAACGGGCCCACAACATCCTCATTGGAGAGCGCACGGCTGAGCAGATTAAAATCCATGTAGGCTCTGCCTTGCACGAGCTGGAATCGGCACCGCCGGACTATGACGTCAAAGGCCGTGACATGATGACGGGTATCCCAAAACAGGTGACGATTTCTTACCACGAGGTGGCCCAGGCCATTGACAAGTCCATCGGAAAAGTGGAAGAGGCATTGATGAAAGCCCTGGAAACCACACCCCCCGAACTCGCCGCCGATATTTACAAAACGGGTATTTACCTGACAGGAGGCGGAGCCTTGCTCAGGGGCCTTGACAAGCGGCTCAGCCAAAAGACAAAACTTCCGGTACACATTGCCGAAGACCCATTGAGGTCCGTGATCCGCGGTACGGGCATCGCATTGAAAAACACCCATCGTTTCAGCTTTTTGATTGACCGCAAGAGCGTCTGATGCGGCGTTGACAACCGGCAGCAAACCACAATTAGCAGTGGCCAATGTTTAGAATATTTGAGCTATTTCTGAGGTTGAGCGGGTTCTTTGTGTTCCTGTTGCTGGAAATTCTTTGCTTCATACTAATTGTCAGGTACAACCACCAACAACGGGTCATATTTGAAAACAGCACCAACCTGTTCAGTGCCTGGTTGCAACGCAAAACACAATCAGTTGCTGACTACATGCATCTGGCGGAGGTCAATGACAGTCTTGTGAACGAAAATGCAAACCTGGTCTTCAAATTGGCAAATACTCCAAAATATGCCCATGGCAATATTGACAGCATTCTGTGGAGCAAACCGGATTCCAATTACCAGGTAATACCTGCCAGGGTCATTTCCAACTCTGTCAATCGTTTTCACAATTACATTTTACTGGACAAAGGCAGCCGGCATGGCGTAACACCCCACGCCGCTGTAATAACTGCACATGGTGTCGTCGGAATTGTAAGGCGGGTCGCACCTTCTTCTTCCGTGGCCATGTCGGTGCTGCACCTGCAAACCAGGATCAGTGCAAGGGTGCGCAACAAGGGCTACTTCGGCTGGCTCAACTGGACCGGTAAAGACACCCGTTCCTTTTCATTGAATGACATCCCAAAGGACGCCCTTGTAGCCCTGGGCGACACCGTTGAAACCAGCGGTTACTCTGCTATTTTTCCCGAAGGGATAATGCTGGGAACCATTGAGAAAATCAAATTGGAACCCGGCAGCAATTATTATTCGCTGGATGTCAAATACAGTTCGGACCTCAGCCGTCTGGCCGCTGCGTATATCGTGAAGGACTTGCAGCAAGCCGAAAAACTCGAACTTCTGGATCAGGTAATCAGCGATGATGAATAACGTTGTACTTGCCAACATATTCAGGTTTTTGGGGCTCATCCTGTTGCAAGGATTGGTTCTTAAAAATATTGGAGAAGGTTGGGAGGAATTTCCCTATCTGTTTGTCATCATCTATCCCCTGGCAATCATTCTGCTCCCGTTGCGCACTCCCCGGGTGTTGACCATCTTGCTGGGATTTGTTGCGGGTCTTCTGATTGATGGCTTTTACAGTTCACCGGGCCTACATGCCAGCGCGGCAGTATTCATGGCCTTTTGCAGGCCTTATGTTTTGAAAGCCCTGGAACCAAGAAATGGCTACAATGTCAACTACAGCCCAACCGCAGCACGCTGGGGTTTTGGCTGGTTTATGAGGTATTCAGCCATGATGCTTGCCCTGTATCTGTTCTTCTATTTTTCTGTGGATGCTTTCACTTTCGTTTACCTTGGCAGTATTTTGCTGAAAACACTGGTGAGCCTGATCACCTCCATGATTTTTACCTTAATTTATCAGGTCATCTTCAATCCGGTTGACTGACGCCTTTTTCCTTCGGTAAACCATACCGCAATCATCGAATGAACCAGCAACTGCAAAACAGGCATTTCAACATATTGCTACTCTTCGGAATAGCAGGGCTTGTTTTATTGTTCCGGGCCATGCAACTGCAAGTACTCGATGACAGTTTCAAAATCAAGGCAGATGCAGTTGCCATGAGCAAGTACACCATCTATCCGGCACGCGGTCTCATCTATGACCGCAACGGAAAATTGCTCACCAAAAACACGCCTGTTTATGATCTGATGGTCATTTACAACCAGGTCAGCCCGAAAATGGACACGGCCAGGTTTTGCCGCCTGCTGGGTATTGATAAAGAAGAATTCAAAAAACGACTCAATAAAGATTTTCGCAGAGACATCAGGTACAGCAAAATCAAGCCTTTTGTCTTTATGAGCCGGATACCTCCCGTTGTATTTACCAGATTTCAGGAGAGCCTCTATGAATTTCCCGGATTTTTTGCCCAAATAAGAAATATCCGCAGTTATCCCGTAAGTAATGCCGCCCACGTTCTTGGATACATCACCGAAGTTGACGAAGAAGATATCAAACAATCAAAAGGGCTTTACAGCCCTGGTGACTACATCGGGGCCAGTGGCATTGAAGCAGTTTACGAACGGGAACTGAGGGGTACCAAAGGTACCCGTTACGTTTTGAAAGACAACCTGGGCCGGGATATCGGTTCCTTTCAGGAAGGAAGGTTCGATACCTTACCGCAGTCGGGATTGGATTTGGTAAGCTCTCTTGATATCGGGCTACAGGCCTATGCCGAGGAGCTGATGCAAAATAAAAAAGGAGCCGTTGTAGCCATAGAACCTGAGACAGGGGAAATTCTTGCCTTTTTGAGTTCTCCCACTTACGACCCAAGCCTGATGGTAATTAACAAAGAAAGGGGTGACAATTTCAGGCAACTGCAAAAGGATTCGTCAAAGCCGCTTTTTAACCGGGCCGTCATGGCACAATATCCCCCCGGATCCATTTTCAAAACTGCCGTTGGGATGGCAGGCATGCAAATGGGGGTGGTACAACCTGGTACGGGATTCACCTGCCCCGGATATTATGTCAACAGTGGGTCGGATATCAGAAAATGCCGTTCTCATCCCTATCCGGCAAGGGTGTCAACAGCCCTGCAATGGTCCTGTAACAGTTATTTCTTCCGGACATTCAAAATGATCGTTGACAAATACGGGTACACCAAGCCAGCAGCCGGACTGGACACAATGGTAAATTACCTCCACCGCTTCGGGTTGGGCAGACCACTGGGCATTGATTTTCCCGGTGAAAAAAGTGGCAATATCCCTGACTCGAAGTATTACGACAGGATGTACCCAAAAGAAAGGGGTGCGTGGAGGTCGCCTACCATTATTTCGCTCGGCATCGGGCAGGGCGAAGTAGAATTGACCACCGTTCAAATGGCCAACCTCGCTGCGCAAATAGCCAACAGGGGGTACTACTATATTCCTCATTTTGCCAGGTTCTTCAAAAATGGGGATGAAGCGATTCCTCCGGACGAAAAATTCACCACCAGGATCAACAACGGAATTGACCCCGCTTATGTTGAAGAAGTTGCCAAAGGCATGGAACTTGTCGTTGCTGCCGGAACGGCCAGGTCTTCCCGGATACCGGGCATTGCCATGGCCGGAAAGACGGGCACCGTTCAAAATCCGCATGGGCAGGATCACTCTACGTTCATCGCATTTGCCCCTGCTGACCACCCGAAAATTGCCATCGCAGTGTATGTGGAAAACGCCGGCGGTGGCGGGCGCTACGCCGCACCCATTGCAAGCCTGATCATCGAAAAATACCTGAAAGGTGAAATTGATGAATCCCGAAAATGGAGGGAAAAGCAAATGCGGGATGCCAATTTGCTGAACCCCCGGCCCAGAAGGGTTACCGTCAGGCGCCCGGTTGTTCCGACAGGTGAAACAACAGCTCCGGACCCGATCCGTAATTAACCCTTATTCAATGATAATTTCAGCCATTGTTGCCAGGTCAAAAAACAATGTGATCGGATTGGGGAACCAGATTCCCTGGTATCTGCCCGCCGACCTTATATATTTCAAGAAAACGACCATTCATCACCATGTCATCATGGGCCGGAAGACATTCGAGTCCATCGGCAAGCCATTGCCGAAACGAACAAACATTGTATTGACCCGAGACCCGTATTTTGCGGCAAGTGGCTGTGTGGTAGCCCATTCCGTTGAAGAGGCCCTGGAATTGGCCAGGCGAAACGACGAAACCGAGGCGTTCATCATTGGCGGGTCAGAAATATACAACCTGAGCCTCCCTTACCTCGATAAACTTTACCTGACGGAAGTATTGGCTGAATTTGAAGGGGACAAGTTTTTTCCGAAAATTGATTTTACCGGCTGGAAGGAATTGCAATCCCAGTCGTTCGAAGCTGATGAAAAAAACCGTTACCCTTATGTTTTTAAAGTATTTGAAAAAATAAACAAGGAACATGACATCGGTTGAATTGGAAAAGCGGCTTGCTGAACTGTTCGAAAGATGGTCGGGCAAGAAACCCGGGTTGATACTTCCACTGGCTCCCAGTGCCTCAACGAGAATTTACTACAGACTTGCAAACGGAGACACCTCAGCCATCGGTACCTACAACCTCGACAAAAAGGAAAACCGTGCCTTTCTGACATTTTCAAAACACTTTTACAAATGCGGCTTGCCGGTTCCGGAGATTTACGAAGAAGACCCTGAAAACTGCGTTTACCTTCAGGAAGATCTCGGTGCCACCACCTTGTACAGCTACCTGCTGAAAGAGGACAATGATTTCCCCGATTATTTGGTTGAAATTTACAAGCGTGTGGTTGAAAAACTGGCCCAGCTTCAGGTGACCGGCGCAATAGGCCTGGATTTTTCGGTCTGCTACCCCCGCAGCGAATTCGACAAACAATCCATGCTGTGGGATTTCAACACTTTTAAATATTACTTCGTAAAACTGGCGGGCATTCCTTTTGATGAGCAGCAGTTGGAAACGGATATGCATCAGTTTGCGGAATACCTGCTCGGAGCCGGATCCGAACATTTTATGTTCCGCGATTTTCAGGCCAGGAACATCATGATCCGCAAAGGGCAGCCCTTTTTTATTGATTATCAGGGAGGCCGCAAAGGGGCCCCGCAGTACGACCTCGCCAGCCTACTGTTTCAGGCCAAGGCAAACATGCCGGTAGCCGTCAAAAAGGCATTGCTCGAACATTACATGGACCACCTCGAAGAGCTGATTCCGGTTGACAGAAAAAAGTTTGAAGCGTATTTTTATGGATATGCGCTCATGCGTTGCATACAAACATTCGGAACATACGGGTTCCGGGGCCTTTTTGAGAAGAAAGAATATTTTATCAAAAGCATTCCCTACGCACTGAACAATGCCCGGTGGATACTTGAAAACGCTGCACCTCCCATTGAGCTTCCCGAACTCAAGAGGGTATTGAACGAGCTGATCAACAGCAAAAAATTCGCTCCTTTCGACAAGTCCAAAGCCAGCGGAAATTTGCTGACGGTCAATGTTCAGAGTTTTTCATTCAGGCGCGGCATTCCCAAAGATGAATCCGGCCACGGAGGAGGCTTTGTTTTTGATGTGCGCTTCATCCACAACCCCGGCAGGTACGAAACTTATAAAAAAATGACCGGCAGGGATGAACCGGTAATTAATTTCCTGAAGCACCATTCCTCCATGGAGGATTTCCTGAACAATGTATTTCTAATTGTTGACCCGGCCGTTGAAAATTACCTGGAGCGCAGTTTCACCAATTTGTCGGTCAGCTTTGGCTGCACAGGGGGGCAACACCGGTCCGTTTATGCTGCTGACAAGCTCGCCAATCACATTGAAGAAAAATACGGTGTCAGGGTGGTTCTCAAACACATAGAGCAGGAAATAAAGGGCTGGAAAAATTAAGTTTCTGATCGTTGAGAGGGGTTGTGAGGGCTATCGGTTACCCACAAATCCAAATTTCATCGGGTATTGCCTTTTTTTCAGTATCTCATAGAATTTGAAAAACCCATTTTTCTATCCTGGTTCCAGGCTGTGAATAAAAGCTCAGGTAACATCAGCCATCTTGTAACCCGCTGATTCCTGTCCCTGTCCGTCGGCCAGACGGGCGGCGGCCGGCCGGGCCTTTTAAACCTCAGAGTAACAGGAGTTTAAAACAGGGTTGAATCCCGAGACAAGCTTGGGACCAACCGATAACTGATAACCGATAACTGATAACCGATAACAACCTTCATAATCCTCCATCCCCGATGATTATCAGGGTCATAACCCCCATAACCCTCATAATCCTCATAATCCTCATAATCCCCATAACCCCCCATTTTCAAAAAACCGCCTCACACACCTGCCGAATGGTACCGGCATCGCCCATGGTGTAATAATGCAGGCAGGGCACTCCGGCTTTTTTCAGTTCTTTTGATTGCATGGTGCACCATTCTATTCCCACCTGCTTGCGGCTTTCTGCGTTTTTGGCTTTGGCCATTTCGCTGGCCAGTTCAGCGGGAATATCCACATAAAAATTTCTCGGAATGGAGGTCAGTTGATGCTGTTTGGTTAATGGCTTGAGCCCCGGTACGATGGGCACTTCGATGCCGATTTCACGGCAGGCTTTTACATAGTCGAAATAATGTTTGTTGTCAAAAAACATCTGGGTCACGATGTAATTGGCGCCGGCGTCAATTTTAGCTTTGGTGAAAGAAAGGTCCGTTTTCAGATTGGGCGCTTCGAAGTGCTTTTCCGGATAGCCGGCCACGCCGATGCAGAAATTTGTTTTTGCACCGTTCTCGATGTTGTCATCCAGGTAGCGGCCCTTGTTCATTTCTACAATTTGTTTCACAAGGTCCAGGGCGAATTCATGGCCATCGGGTTCGGGGACGAATTTGCCGTCGAAGCTCCTCGCATCGCCCCGGATAGCCAGCACGTTGTTGATGTTCAGAAAATTGAGGTCAATAAGCGCGTTTTCGGTTTCCTCTTTTGAAAAGCCACCGCATATCAGGTGGGGCACAGCATCCACACCGTAACGGTGCATGATGGCCGCACAGATGCCCACCGTGCCGGGGCGCTTGCGGATGGCTATTTTTTCATAGTAACCGGATGGCATTTTTTTGTAAATAAATTCCTCCCGGTGATAGGTAACATCAATGAACGGCGGCTTGAACTCCATGAGCGGATCCAGGGTGGCGAAAATGGCGGACATGTCGCCCCCCTTCAATGGAGGCAAAACCTCAAATGACACCAATGTTTGACCTTCAGCACTTTTGAAATAATCGGTAACTTTCATGATTGTAAGAAATGAGTTGTGAGTCCCCCGTGCCGTCCCGATCCCGAATCAAGTTCGGGACGGGAGGTTAATAAAGGTTTAGAGACGACCGATCGCAACCTCTCTAAACCTCTCTGAACCCCTCTTAACGAATGAGCGCACTTTTTGAAGTGCGCTCAGTTGTCAAGCGCACGGCAATAATCCGATTCAGGCATCGGGTGGAAAACAACATCCGGTTTTATGATTTGCCTTTTGAAGGCATTGGGGATATTTGGTTGTTGCTAAAATTACCCGAAGGGAAACTGCAAATAACTGAATTTATGCACTTACTTACTGTTCTTACCTTTTGTACCGGTGTTTTGTTGCAAAGCTGTAACAACAGTGCTTCGCCGGATTCTCCGCCTGGCAAGGAGCCTTTTGTGGTGGTTTTGGGCATTGCCCAGGATGCCGGTTACCCGCAGGCGGCTTGTACGAAAACCTGTTGCAGGGATTTGTGGAACCAGCACACGGGCCGGAAAATGGTTTCCTGCATCGCCCTGGTGGATCCGGTTGAGCAAAAGGCATGGATGTTTGATGCTACACCGGATTTCAAGTTCCAACTGGCTGAGCTAATCAGCGACAAATACGGCCAACCTGAGCTGGGCGGTATATTGCTGACCCACGCCCATATCGGACACTACACAGGGCTGATGCACCTGGGCCATGAAGTGATGGGGGCAAAGGAGGTACCCGTATTTGCCATGCCGCGCATGGCGAAGTTTCTGAAAGAAAACGGCCCCTGGAGCCAACTGGTGGATTTTCAAAACATCGCCCTCCGGCAACTGGCTGCCGACTCCGTTGTCGTTTTGAACGAACGCTTGAAAGTGCGGCCATTCCTGGTTCCCCACCGGGATGAGTTTTCCGAAACCGTGGGCTTTGAAATCCTTGGCCCGGAGAAAAGCCTCATCTTCATCCCGGACATTGACAAATGGGAAAGGTGGGACCGTGCTGTGGTGGAATGGGTCAAAACGCACGATTACAACCTGATCGACGGAACGTTTTATGAGAATGGAGAGATTCCCGGCAGGGACATGAGCCAGATTCCGCACCCTTTCATCGAGGAGAGCATGAAGCTGTTCTCGAATTTGCCGAAGGAAGCAAAAAGCAAGGTCATTTTCATCCACCTGAACCACACCAATCCTGCCCTTCGGCAAAACAGCCCGGCGAGGAAAAATGTGCAAAGGCAGGGCTTTGGCATTGCCGATGAAGGAATGATCCTGGGCCTTTGACAACTTGTTTTGCGCTCATTAAGCCGGGAATTGACGAACTTCGCACGTCCCTCCGTCGTTCATTAGCTGTTGATGGGCTATGCCCGCTGAGAATGCTAAAACTCAGGACGAAAACCCTGGTAAACCGGAATTGCAAATTGGCAAAGGCTGTTTCAGCAATTCAATCCCGACTAAAGTCCGGGATCGTGAGACAATCTCAACAATTCAACAATCTCAACAATTCAACAATCTCAACAATTCAACAATTCAACAATTCAACTCCCGAAGCCGATAGCTATCGGCTTTTGGGATCAACAATTCAATCCCGGATCAAGTCCGGGATCGTGAGCAAGCTCACGACTTTCAACAATCTCAGAACAAACAACCAGTCACCATGAATTGGAAAAAAAGGACCCTGAAAGGTATCACCCTCGTCGCATTGGTCATACTGACGGCCTCCACAACTGTGCTGCCTCCTTCGGGCAATTATTTCGAAATTGCGAAGAACATAGAGATCTTCACCAACCTGTACAAGGAGGTCAACACCTATTATGTGGATGAGACCAACCCCTCCGCATTGATGAAAACGGGCATAGATGCCATGCTGGGCAGTCTCGATCCCTACACCAATTACTTTTCGGAAAGCCAGATAGAAGGTTGGCGCTACATTACCGAAGGAAAATACAATGGCATCGGTGCGGATATCCGGATCATTGACGGCCGTCCCACCATAGTGGCCCCCTTTGAAAATGCTCCCGCTTTCAATGCCGGGCTGAAAGCCGGCGACCAGATACTGGAGATTGACGGCCAGGACACCGAGGGAAAAACTTCGGAAGACGTGGGTGCCATTCTGAAAGGTTACCCGGGTACCGAAGTAAAGCTGAAGGTGAAGCGCCCGGGCGAGAAAAAGACCATTGACCTGACCCTGGTGCGCGACGAGGTGAACATTCCCAACGTACCGTATTCCGACATGATCGCTGAAGATGTGGGCTACATCGCCCTGACCACCTTCACCCGCGATGCCGGACGAAACGTGGCCAATGCCCTCAAAGACCTCAAAGTGGAACAACCCAACCTGAAAGGGGTGGTGCTGGACCTGCGCGACAACGGCGGCGGCCTCCTGGCAGAAGCTGTCAACGTGGTCAATGTTTTCGTTCCGAAGGGAGAGCTGGTGGTGAGCACCAAAGGCAAAGTGAAAGACTGGAACCGCTCCTTTAAAACGCTGAATGCTCCCGTTGATGACAAGGTGCCCCTCGTTGTGCTCATCAATAAGGGTTCTGCTTCTGCTTCTGAAATCGTGAGCGGCACCATTCAGGACCTCGACAGGGGCGTACTCATCGGGCAGCGCAGTTACGGCAAGGGGCTGGTACAAAACACCCGCGACGTGGGTTACAATGCCAAGGTGAAAATGACCACCGCCAAATACTACATCCCCAGTGGGCGCTGCATCCAGGCGGTGGAATACCACAACGGCGAACCAGCTCAGATACCGGATGAAAAGCGGGATCAGTTCAAAACCCGCAACGGCCGGATCGTGCTCGACGGTGGGGGTGTGAAACCCGACCTGATCATTGACCTCGACGATGAGACCGACATCCTGGAAACCCTCCAGGAAAACAACATCATCTTCAATTATGTGACACAGTGGGTGATTCACCACCCTGAAGTGACGGACTTCGATAATTTCCACTTCGGGGATTGGGATGATTTTGTAAAATACCTCGAATCGAGAAACTTCGATTTCGACACCGAAACGGAGAAACTGCTGGCTGATTTGAGGAAGAAGTCAGTAAAAAGCGGCTATCTTTCCGACGCCGATTTTGAAGACCTGGAACGGCGGCTCATCGCCAATAAAAAATCTCAACTCGACGCCCACAAGCAGATCATTGCGGACCTGATCGAGAAGGAGATTGCCAGCCGGTACCAATACGAAAAAGGAAGGATCAAACTTGGCCTCCGCAACGACATCGAAATCAAAAAGGCCATTGAACTCTTCCGCAATCCGGCGCAATACCAGGCCATCCTGAGCGGCAAGCAGTAATACCGACGCAAAGAACTAAAGCCCTGATTATGCACTACTACAGCCTGGGTCAAATCCCGCACAAACGACACACCCAATACAGAAAACCCGACGGCAGCCTGTACCACGAGGAGCTGTTTTCAACAGAAGGTTTCAGCAACATGTACTCGCTGCTTTACCACTGCAATCCGCCCACGCAAATCGTCCAGGTTGGCGACCCGATCTCCGTGGCTGCCAAAGTGGTTCACGACAAACAGCTCAAACACCGCAGCCTGCAGGGCTTCAATATCCAGCCCGAAGACGATTACCTGAAAAGCCGCAAGCCGGTGCTGGTCAACAACGACTGCCAGATCATCCTCTCAGCACCGCGCAAGAGCACTTCCGGCTACTTCTTCAAAAATGCCGATGCCGATGAGGTCATCTTCGTACACGTTGGTTCCGGAACGCTGAAAAGCATGTACGGCAGCGTTGACTTTTCCTACGGCGATTACCTGGTCATCCCCAGGGGCACGGTTTACCAGCTCCATTTCAACGACGAAAACAACCGGCTTTTCATCGTCGAAAGTTACAGCCCGGTGCTCACCCCCAGGCGCTACCGAAATGCCTTCGGTCAGTTGCTGGAGCATTCTCCATTTTGCGAACGCGACATCCGAAAACCACAAAACCTGGAGACCTTCGACGAACAGGGCGACTTCCTCCTGTACATCAAGAAGCAAGACCAAATCTATCCCTATCACTACCTGAGCCACCCTTTTGACCTGGTGGGTTGGGACGGATTTGTGTATCCATACGCCTTTTCCATTCACGATTTTGAGCCCATTACCGGCCGCATTCACATGCCGCCACCCATCCATCAAACCTTTGAGGCCCGCAATTTTGTGATCTGCAGTTTTGTGCCCCGCCTGTACGATTACCACCCGCAGGCCATCCCCGCACCCTACAACCACAGCAACATTGACAGCGATGAGGTGCTGTACTACGTTGACGGAGATTTCATGAGCCGCAAGCACGTGGAAAAAGGCCAGATCACCCTCCACCCCGCTGGCATTCCCCACGGCCCGCACCCCGGCACCGTGGAGAAAAGCATCGGCGCCAAAGAAACCCGGGAACTGGCCGTCATGGTGGATACCTTCAAACCCCTGCTCCTCACCGACATCGGTGAAAGCATCGAGGAGGAGGACTACTACAAAAGCTGGCTGGTGTGAGAGGATGAAGAATCGAGCCCCGATAGCCATCGGGGGAGGAATCGAAGAATCGAGGAATCGAGGAATCGAAGAATCGAGGAATTGAGGAATCGAAGAATCGAGGAATCGAAGAATTGAGGAATCGAAGAATCGAGCCCCGTCTGGCCTGCCTGCTTGTCGGCTTGACAGACGGGCGGCGGCCAGACGGGCCGGACAGACTCAGTTCCTCAAATCCTCCCCCGATGGCTATCGGGGCTCAAATCCTCAGTTCCTCAGTTCCTCAGTTCCTCGATTCCTCACTTCCTCAATTCCTCAGTAGTGCGCAAATAAAAACGCAGCGCTTCCCGGATCGAGTCTTCTTTGACAAACTGGTCGTAGCTGGCCTCACCGATGTTGGGGAGCAGGGTGAAACTGATGTTGCCGGCGCGGTTTTTTTTGTCTTTTTTCATCAATTCAATCAGGTCATCGAAATCACCTTCGGTAAACCGGAGGGGCGGGTAAAAGCGCCGGATCGTTTCAACTACTTCTCGCAGTTTGTCTTCGTCAAGTCCCAGGTGTTTTACGGACAAAAAACTCTCGGCCACCATGCCTGCAGCCACTGCCTCGCCGTGCGTCAACGTTGTGCCGGAGCTGAGCAGGAAACTCTCGATGGCGTGGCCGATGGTGTGGCCATAATTCAGCACTTTGCGGCGCCCTTTTTCAAAGGGGTCTTCCTGTACCACATCCCTTTTTATCCGGAGGGAGGCTTCCAGAATGGGTTCCCATTCCACCACCTTCAAATCTTTCAGGGTTTGCAGTTGGTTCCACAATGCCGGATCCGCTACCAGGGCGTGTTTGATCACTTCGGCAAATCCACTGCGCAGTTCAGTGTCAGGCAGGGTTTTCAGAAACCGGGGGTCAACCGCAACGGCCAGGGGGTTTTTGAAAACACCCACTGCATTTTTCACCCAGTTGAGGTCAATGCCCAGTTTGCCGCCGATGGAGGCGTCCACCTGCGAGAGCAACGTAGTCGGGATTTGTACGAAGGGAATACCTCTGAAAAAAGTGGCTGCGCAAAACCCGCCCATGTCGCCGATGACGCCTCCTCCGAGGTTGACCAGAAGGCTGTGGCGGTCCATGCCGAGGTCCATCATTTGCTGCCAGAGGCAGGTACAGGTTTGAATGCTTTTGTGCTGCTCCCCGGGGCTGATCCGGATGACGGGCAGGTTGTTGTGGCCCAATTGCGGAAGGCAGAATTTTTCAGAGTTGGTGTCCACAAGCAAGGCCACTTTCGTGAAGCGACCATCAGCCAGGATGTCGGCAAGGGCTTGCCCGGCAGGGCCGATGTGTATTCTGTAATCCGAAACTTCGAGGTATTTCATTGCAACGGGACTGATGGATTTTCGGGTCAATTGCGGCAAATGAGGTAGCTTTGGCGCCTGCCAAATACAGGACAAAAGAACAAACCAAACACCCATGTCGCAAAAGAAAAAAGCCACCATTGTCGGTGCAGGTCTCGTCGGAGCCCTGTGGTCGGTCATTCTGGCCAAGAGGGGATACGAAACAGACGTTTACGAAATGAGACCCGATTTCAGGGAAGCCGGTTACATCGGTGGCCGCTCCATCAACCTGGCGTTGAGCGAGCGGGGCTGGAAAGCCGCCGAAATTGCGGGCATCCGCGAAGAAATAGAAAAAGTGGCCATTCCCATGCCCGGCCGCATGATCCACAACCAGGATGGAGAAACGGTTTTTCAGCCTTACGGTGAACAGGGGCAGGCCATATACTCGGTGTCGCGCGGAGGGCTGAACATCGCCCTTGTAAACATCGCCGACAGCTTTGGGCAGGTGCGCTTTCACTTCGGGCAGAGGTGCCAGGGGCTCAACCTGTCAAATAATACGCTCACTTTCGAAGACCTGAAAACCAGGGCCACCTACAGCATCGAGGAGGGCCTTGTCTTTGGTACCGACGGAGCTTTTTCAGCCGTGCGCAGCAGCCTTCAGCGGGTGCCCGGCTTCAACTACTGCCAGCAATACCTGGAGCACGGCTACAAAGAGCTCAACATTCCGGCTTTGCCCGACGGCAGCCATGCCATGCACACCAACGCACTGCACATCTGGCCGCGGGGGCAGTTCATGCTCATAGCCCTGCCCAACCTGGACGGCAGTTTCACCTGTACCCTGTTTTTGCCCTTCAGGGGCCGGGAGTCTTTTGAAAACCTGAACAGCAAAGAGCAGATCCTGCGATTTTTCAACAAGTACTTCCCCGATGCGGTGCCGCTGATGCCTACCCTGGTTGAAGATTTTGAAGAAAATCCCACCTCTTACCTGGCAACCATCAGGTGCAGCCCCTGGCATTACAAAAAGCGCACGCTGCTCATCGGGGACGCCTGCCATGCCATCGTGCCGTTTTACGGACAGGGAATGAACGCCGGCTTTGAGGACTGCACCATCCTGGACAGCCTCATGGACAAATACGACGAAGACTGGGATGCCATCATCGAGGAGTTCAACGCCAACCGCATCGAGGATGCCAACGCCATTGCCGACCTCGCCTTGATGAACTTCATTGAGATGAGGGACAAAGTGGCCGACCCGAAGTTCTTGTTGTGGAAGAAAATTGAGCAGCACCTGCATCAGAAATTCCCCGATGAGTTTCAGAGTGTCTATTCCATGGTCAGCTTCAGCCATATACCCTACAGCAAGGCACTGGCCGAGGTGGAGGTGCACAAATCTTTGTTCGGGAAAATCCTCTCCATCCCCAACATCGAAAAACAATGGGACGGGCCCGAGGTGGAACGGGCCTTCCGTGAATGGCAGCAGGAAAGGAGCCGCAGCTGATCAGGCAGTGACCATCTCTTTCAGGATCAGGCTTTTGCGCTCCGGGCCGGTGGAGATCATCGTCACGGGTGTGTCCAGTTCTTTTTCCAGAAATGCGATGAATGCTTTTGCATTGGCGGGCATATCATCAAAAGCGCCTGCACCGGACAGGGGTTGGTTCCAGCCGGCCAGTTCTTTGTAAACGGGTTTCACAGGCACGCCGCAAAGGTCGAACGGGAGCACATCGCTCTGCCCGCCATTGGTCACGTAATGGGTGGCAGCCTTCAGCTTTTCAAAATTGTTGAGTACATCAATTTTGGTAACCACCAGTTGGGTGACGCCGTTCAGCATGATGGTGTATTTCAACTGTGGCAGGTCAATCCAGCCGCAGCGCCTCGGCCGGCCGGTGGTGCTGCCGAATTCATGCCCTTCGCTGCGCAATTTGTCGCCCGTTTCATCGAAGAGTTCTGTGGGAAAGGGGCCGCTGCCCACACGGGTGCAATAGGCCTTGGTGATGCCGATGACCTCGCCGATCCGTTGCGGAGCGACGCCCAGACCACTGCAAACACCGGCGGTGATGGTATTGGAAGAAGTGACATAGGGGTAGGTGCCGAAATCAATGTCCAGCATGGAGCCCTGGGCGCCTTCGGCCAAAATCTTTTTTCCTTCGGTCAATGCCTTGTTGATGAAGTATTCCCCGTCCACCAGTTGCAAGGACCGGATGGCCTCCAGGGAGGCAAACCACTTTTCTTCTTCGGCTTTCAGGTCAAAGTCAACGCCGGGCATGCCCTTGAGCAGCCCCAGGTGTTTTTCCTTCAGGGAATTGTAGCGGTCTTCGAAATCCGGCAGGGTGGTGGTGCCGATGCGCAGGCCGTTGCGGCCGGTTTTGTCCATATAGGCAGGGCCGATGCCTTTCAGGGTGGAGCCGATTTTCTCTTTGCCTTTGGCAGCCTCCGAGGCGGCATCCAGGTAGCGGTGGGTGGGCAGGATGAGGTGTGCTTTTTTGGCCACCAACAGGCGGTCACGGTATTGAAATCCGCCCTCATCCAACAGTGCCAGTTCTTTTACCAAAGTGATGGGGTCAATCACCACACCGTTGCCGATGAGGTTGGTGAGGCCGGGGCGGAAGATGCCCGAAGGGATGGTGTGCAGCACGAACTTTTTGCCGTCGAACTTGAGGGTGTGGCCGGCGTTGGGGCCACCCTGAAACCTGGCCACGATCTGGTAGTCTTTCGCCAGGTAGTCAACAATCTTTCCTTTTCCCTCGTCGCCCCACTGGAGACCGAGTATTACGTCTATTGCCATGAGTTTTTCTTGCTGGATTCGGTTACGGTACGGGTCTGCCTCAAAAGCACAGAAAATCAGGAATCTTCGGGTTTTCGGTCGCAGGCTCCGTTGCACTTTCCGTACAGGTTGAGGGAGTGGTGGGTGACATTGAACTTTAAGAGCTCACCCATGGTGTCTTTGATTTGCTGGATCCTGGGGTCACAAAATTCGAATACTTTTCCGCAGTCGGCACAGATCAGGTGGTCGTGTTGTTTGAACCCGTACGATTTTTCGTAGAGCGCCAGGTTTTTGCCGAACTGGTGCCTTTTCACAAGGTCGCAATTGACCAGCAGGTCCAGGGTGTTGTACACGGTGGCCCGGCTCACCCGGTAGTTTTGATTTTTCATGTGGATGTACAGCGCCTCGGCGTCGAAGTGGTCATTCCGACGGTAAATTTCCTGAAGGATGGCAAAACGCTCCGGAGTCTTGCGAAACTGGTTGGCTTCGAGGTGCTCCGCAAATTTGCGTTTTACTTCTTCTATCAGCGCTTCATCGTTGCGAGCGGTCATGGTTGACTGGTTTGCCTTTACGGAAAGCAAAAGTAGCTAAAACCTGCACCACCGCCACCGGATTTTTTATCACGCCCGCTGCTGGCAGACATTCCACCGTCGGTCAAACTTCGATTACTTTGCCCTTTGAAAGCATCCACCACAAATGACCAGTTTCAGATTTAAACCGGAGGAGCGACTGAAAGGCAAGCGCCTGATCAGGCGCCTGTTTGAGGAGGGCAGTTCCAAAGGAATGTACCCCTTGCGCTTCGTGTGGGTGCACACGCCGGATCGCTTCGGGACGGCACCGGTCAGGGTGGCCTTTGGTGTTTCCCGAAGGAACTTCAGATCAGCGGTGAAAAGAAACACCCTCAAACGCCGCATGCGGGAAGCCTGGCGGCTGCACAAACACCAACTTTACGAAGCCCTGGAAGCGTTGGACGGACAAATCGCTTTGATGGTCATTTACACCGGAAAGGAAGAAAAGGGCTTTGATGAAATTGAAAAAACCGTCAGAAGGGCCATCCGGAAACTGCCCGGATTGTGGCTTGCCAACCACTGAACCAACTTGCCGCACTCTACTTTGCACCATGACCCCTACAATGAATATACCCTTATGAAACCAGTCATCACCGTCCTGCTTCTGTTTGTAGCTCCCGGCCTTTTCGGCCAGGACAAATACCTCCAGCTCGAAAAAATCCGGACGCTTAAGTTCGTGAAGTACTACCCTGGCGACGAAATCACCTTCCAGCTCAACAACGGCCTGTGGTACACCCGGGTGATCGAAGACGTGAGCTACGAATCAAAGGCGCTCATTTTTTCCGACAACCAGGTTCAGATAGACAGCATCGTGGCCGTGCGATCCTTCAAACCGCAGAAATGGTCCAGGCCCGTCGGAAACCAACTCTACAACTTTGCCATAGCATGGACGGGCTTTACCCTCATCGCCGGCCTGGTGGACGACGAGGACTCCTACTCCACCGGCGATGCAGCTGTGGCGGTGTCCAGCGCCGGGCTGGGTTTTGCCCTTCAGAAACTCTTCAAAAAAAGAACCTACCGGCTCAAACGCAACGCCAACGGCCAATACACCAAATGGCGCATCCGGGCCATGGACCTGAGGTTGAGAGAAGTTGAGAGGGGTTGAGAGAAGTTGAGAGGGGTTAAGAGGAGTTGTGGTAACCTTGCGGCTTGCCTCCAACCACACTACTGGCACAAATCCTCAGCTATTGACACCTTAAAGTTAAGCAAGGGTTTATCTACGGAAAATCCCTCCTGCGAAAGGTCAGTTATTAAATCAATACGAGCCTCAAAGGTGTCAAACACTTAAGGATTATCCCACTAGACTTATCGGTTACCAGTTTGCATGCTTTTACAATAAAGTTCCTCTGGTTCGTCACGAGCTCTGCTCGTTGACGCAGGTAAGTAGCGGCTTGTCCGCCTTTGGCGGGCCTCCCGGCCGCCGGAAACAACCTCAATGTAGCACAGCCTTCCCGTCTGGCCAGCCGGGCAGGCAGGCTGTGACTGTAAAACGACCTTCAGGTCGTCCCTGACTCATGACCTCGATCTGGAGATCGACGATACCGGCTCGGCACGAGCTCCGCTCGTTGACGGTCCTGAGTGGCGGGCCTCCCGGACGCAGATTATTGAACGTTACTTTGAATTAATCAGCACGATTCTGGTTACGGCGGCCGGGAGGCCGCAACTCTTATCCGCCACCGAGCAGAGCTCGGGGCGAGCAAGACGTTCTTTTTTGGTTTTCTAATGCTTTTCATTGATAGTGGTACCAAATAGCGATGAACGTGATGGACGTAACGGGCGTGACGAACGTGAGAATCGAGGAATCGAGTCCCGACATTCGTCGGGAGAGGAATCGAGGAATCGATCCCGGTGACGGCAAGCAAAACGCTGGCAGGGTTCGGAACCCCTGTCCAGTGTTGCAATATCAATAATCCTCCAATCCTGAGTCCCCCGATGCCTGCGGAAAACCTAACGCCCCAAACCCTACTCCCTACTCCCTACTCCCTACTCCCTACTCCCTTTGTACGGCAAGTGACGTCTCGCCAAGCTCGACTTAACACTTGCCGGAACGGGGTAACCTTGCGGCTTGCCTCCAACCACACTACACTGATACATACAGTTAAGTGGCGGCTTGTCCGCCTTTGGTGGGCCTCCCGGCCGCCGGCTGGAATTTCAATTCAATAGCAACTCCATGAGGTGGTGATTCTTTTTGACAGACCTCACTGGAAACAAAAAGCCGATGGCGAAAGATCGTCATCGGCTTTTTTGAAAAGTGGAGACTCAGGCTCACTTCCTGCCAAACAAGCGGCTGAGGAGTCCTTTGCCTACCATGCCGGCTACGTCGTCGAGGGCGCTGCCGTCGCCGTCTTTGTCCAGAAAGCTGGTGGCCAGGTCAACGAAAGTGTTGCCGGAGCTCTTTTGCTGGTTCACGGTGTTGGTGAGCAGGCCGGCCAGTCCGCCCACGTCCAGGCCCTGTTCCCTTTTCTGTTTTCCGAGCAGGCCCATCACTACGGGGGCCATGCGGGTCATCAGGTCCATCACTTTTGAGGAATCCAATCCGGTTTGCTGGCTGAGCATGGAAGCGGCATCGTTTTGCTTGTCGCCCAGCAGGTGCTTCAGAATGCCCTGACCGTTGAGGGCGCGCTGCTGTTCGGGTTTCGGCTGAAAATTTCCGGTGAGATAATCCTGCAGGTTGTCGAGGATGCTGCCGTCGTGGTCGCGCTCGATGGCGTTGTACAGGCCACTGGCTTGTTTGGGGTTGGTGGCGTTCTTTGCCAGGGCACTCACCAGCGTTGACACCACGCCGTTGACGGCAGTGGAGGCCTGCTGGCGGTCGTTGACACCCAGTTGCCTGGTGAGCTGGCCAACGAGCTTGTCGTCCATCTGGCTTTGAATAAGGTCGAGAAGATTTGACATTGTAACAATTTTGATGGGTCAGCAACTGAAATATCTGAAATCCGTCGCAAGACACTTGAATGAAATTAAAAGAAGCAAATGTGGATAAATGCCCCCTTGAGACGCAAGCTATTGAAAAAGTTACACCCCGAAGAAGCACTTCGCCAAATATAATGAGGTTTTGAAGATTTGAGGATTGAGTCCACTGCAAAAAGGGGGGTAAAATCAACTAGTTCTTTGACATGCAAACAAAATTTGGTCTTTCTTGTCCGATGAGGGGATTGCCCCTTGGGCCAAGATGAAAATCCAGCACATAGCCCATGTGAGCCA
>JALWSS010000015.1 GCA_026993525.1 Saprospiraceae bacterium | reverse complement strand
CCGGTACCCCGGGAGGTGAAAAAAACGAAGGCCCCTCCCCTACTCTTCCGGAATATCTGGATGCTCCTTCGGAAAAAAAGGTGCACAGCTTGTGGAGCTATGTGCCGGCCATTGCGGCGGTACTGGTGGTAGGGGTACTGGCCTGGCTGCTGCTGGGCAGGGATGATTACCCGGTGACCACAGCGTTTGCCACCGGGCCAGGCGAGAAAAAAGAACTGAAACTGCCCGACGGCTCGCAGGTAATGCTCAACGCCTCTTCAAGCCTCGGATATTCCGAAGAAAACTGGAAAAAACGCCGCTATGTCGTACTCAGCGGGGAGGCTTTTTTCAAAGCCAAAAAAGGCCGACGATTCACCGTGCACACCAAACAGGGTGATGTGGTGGTGGTCGGAACGCAGTTCAATGTGTATGCCCGCGAAAGCGAACTGGAAGTGAAATGCCTGGAAGGCAAAGTACAGGTCATCAACCCGGAGGGCACGGAGCGGGTATTGCTGAAGAAAAAAGAACAGGTCAGCGTCATCAGGGGCCGCATGCAAAAGCGGCAGGGGCTGGCCTTCTACCCCACCTGGCAAAAAGGCGAAAGCAGTTTTAAAAACGCACCCGTCAACAAGGTTCTCACCGACCTGAAAGCCCAATACGGGCTGGTCATTCTGGCGGACAGCCTGGGGCAGCGCAGCTTCAGCGGCAAGTTCGTCCACGGTGATTTGCAGAAGGCCGTCAAAATGGTCTGCCAGCCGCTACAACTCAACTGCACCCTCAACGGGGACACACTTCGCATTGGAAATTGATAGCTTAGCAGAACTTTAGAGCCTGTTTAAATTCCCATCACTTTCGCTCAAGCATGAAAATCTAAACAGGCTCTTACCGCACACAACCCGGTTTGTGAATCCGGCCGTTTTGCGCCACAACACCGATGCATGTTGTCGAAAAGCCTTTCCGCAATCACATTGTTATTTCTGCTGCAAATTTCCCTTTCCGGGCAGGTGACCCCGGTGAAAGGTCCTTTCCGGGCAAACTTCGACGATGTGCCGATGGAGCGCGCCCTGGCTTTTTTCGAAGAAAAATACGGCCTCTCCTTTTCGTACGATCCGGCGGTGGTGGCCCCCCTGCGAGTCAGCGCCCATTTTGCCGAGGGAAAACTGGAAAAAGCCCTGGACCACCTGCTGGCCGGCCAGCCGCTCAGTTTTGAAATTCTGGAAGGGGGGTACGTCTTGTTGCAGCGCACCACCGAGCCGCCCCTGACGGAAAACAGCCCACCCCCACCCCCGTTGCAAAAAATTTGTGGCCACATCCTCGACGAGGAAAGCGGGGAGCCGCTGCCCGGAGCAGTGGCCTACATCCTCAATTCCAGCACCGGCACTTCCGCCAGCGCCGATGGCGGCTTTGTGCTGGAAGGGTATTTCGGCAACGACGATACCCTGTGCATCAGCTTTTTGGGTTACCAACCCATCCACGTTGCGGCAGCGAGTTATATCAACCGGCCGTGCGGCCAATGGCGCATGAAAATCGCCGTGCAGAGAATGCCCGATGTCATCATCCGGGAATTTTCGATGGATATGGTCGGGCTTCATGACAATGGCAGTCTGTTGCTGCGCAACGACAAGCTGCCCACCCTGCCCGGCTGGGGCGAGCCGGATGTTTTGCGAAGCCTTCAGTTTTTGCCGGGCATCAGCAGCGCCGAAGGCTCGGCCAGCCGGCTGAACGTGCGCGGCGGCACCCCGGACCAAAACCTCATCCTCTGGCAGGGAATACCCGTTTACCACGCGGGGCACTTTTTCGGGCTCTACGATGTTTTCAATCCTTTTATCGTCAAAAACGCGGAGGTGTGGCGCGGGGATTTCGGCGCTTATTACGGCGGCAGAAACTCCGCCGTCATTGACATAGACGGCAGCCCTGAACTCGGCAGCCGCTCCCGCATCGGGGTCGGTCTGAACCTGCTGCACCTGAATGCCTTCTGGGAAAAGCCCCTGAAAAAGGAGCGCGTCACCCTGCTGTTGGCCCTGCGCAGTTCTTATGTGAACTTCATCAAGAGCACCTCCTACCGCAGCGCCGTCAATTCCGTTTTCCAGAATGGGCGTATCACCCTTCAGGAGGCCTACCAGAACGAGAGCATATTCGTCAAATGGAGCCCTACTTTCAGCTATGGCGATTTCAACATGGCCCTGCGCTGGAAAGGCCGGCGCGGTGCCGACAACCAGGTCAGTTTTTTCAGCGGTGCCGATGAATTCGACTACCGCTTCTCTTTCGACGACGGCAATGACCTGGCTGCCACCCACGACCACCTGCGCACCGGCAACCTGGGCATGAGCTGGCAACACAAAGCCCAATGGAGCGAAAATTTTGACGTGGATTACCAGGTGGCCACCAGCAGCTATGAAAACAAATACTTTTTTGAGTGGAACAACCAAAGAGACCTGCCCTACACTTTCCGCTGGAACACTGAAAACCGCATGAGTGACTTCCAGGCCCGCTTCCACCACAACTGGCAGGTGGCTCCCAACCACCGTTTTTCGTTCGGCTACCAACTGACAGTACAAAAGGCCAACCTCCTTTACGCCGACACCAACGCCGTGCAGGGCCTTGGCCATGTTTTTCTCAACGACACGGCAGGGCAGGTACTCCATACTTTTTACGGCGAGTTTAAATACCTGCCTTCGGAAAAATGGGAGTTTACCCTGGGTGTGCGCGAAAACCACCTGCCCTTGAGGGGCATCTACTATTCCGAACCGCGCATTGCTTTCAAATGGCGCCCCTTCGGTGAACATTTCACCCTGAAGGGCGGTGCCGGGCGCTACTGGCAATTTGTATTTCAGATCCAGCAATTCGGCGACCTCGGCGTCGGCGAACCGCTGTGGGCACTGGCCACCGAAGAAATACCGGCTCAGGAGCTCTGGCAATGGAACCTGGGCGCCTCCTGGCAAAGCTCTTCCCTGCTGGTTGATGTTGATTTTTACCTTCGGAAAAACCACAACCTCACCTCCCTCAACCTGGAACTGGACAGCGGTGTGGAGAAGCCCTGGGTTTTCGACGGCAGCTCCGATGCCAGCGGCCTGGATGTTTTGATCAGAAAGCGATGGCCCGGCTACAGCCTGTGGCTGGCCTGGTCCACCGGCAAAGTCACCGAGCAGTTTTCTAGCCTCAACAACGGCAACCCGTTCCCCGCCCCACACGACATCCGGCACAATGTGGACCTCATCCACATGTTCAAGTGGAAACGATGGGACCTGTCCCTGAACCTTCATTTCAACACGGGCAGGCCCTATTCCCAGCCCGTTCCGGAACAGGTACCCTGCCCCTCCTGCACGGCCAGCCCGTACACCTGGGAACTGCACTACCCCACCCTGAACCAGCGCCGCCTGCCCTCCGCCATGCGCTTCGATGTGGGCAGCAGTTACCGCTTTCAGGGCCGCCGGCGCATGAAAGGCAAAGCCGGACTGGCCATCTACAACCTCATCAACAACCGCCAGATACTCGACCGCGATTTCGTCCTCGAAACACCACCTGCCAACCAGCCGCAAGACGATTACAACATCCAGACCCTGACCCGCAGGGCCAGCGGCGCCATTCCCAATTTGTTTGTGCAGTTTGAGTGGTGAAGGAGAAATTTTTATACAAATCCGGTAGTGGACCCCCGGATTTGTATAAATTTGTGTGGTGCTCATCCGAAGACACATAAGTGACCGGGTGGAGTTGATGCTCACCAAGTATCCCATCGTGGCCATTTCAGGACCTCGACAGTCGGGTAAGACCACTCTTTGCAAAACTCTCAAACCTGATTATGAGTACCTGAATATGGAACTGCTGGAAAACCAGCAGTTTGCTAAAAATGACCCCCACAACTTTTTGCAGACCTACAAGGATGGAGTCATTTTGGATGAAGTTCAAAATGTGCCCGAACTCTTTCCTTATTTGCAGTATTACACAGATTTGAGGAACAACCCCGGCGAATACATTCTTTCCGGCTCACAGCATTTTTTGCTGCTGGAAAGCATTACCCAAAGTCTTGCCGGAAGGGTTTCACTGTTCAATCTTTTACCTTTTTCACTTGAGGAATTGAAAGGCACCCGGTATGAACTAAACAGCTGGGAAGAATACCTTTGGAAAGGATTTTATCCTCGCATTTATGAGCGGGACATTGCACCGGGCTCATTTTACCCCGACTACTTGCAGACCTATATCGAACGCGATGTAAGGCAATTGCTTACGGTAAACAACCTTGCGGTTTTCAGGAATTTCATGATAGCCTGCGCCGGACGAACAGGGCAATTACTAAACCTGACCCAATTGAGCAACGACGTTGGTATTGATTCCAAGACTGTAAAAAACTGGCTTTCCGTCCTGGAGGCAAGTTTCGTGCTGTATCGCCTGTACCCGTGGTATAGAAATTTTAAAAAGAGAATCGTAAAAACTCCAAAGCTCTACTTTTACGACACCGGGCTGGCAGCCTACTTGCTCGGCATTCGTTCAGCCGACGATATCAATGCACATTTTGCAAGAGGAGCTCTTTTTGAAAACTTCGTAATCAATGAGCTGCTGAAAAACAAACTCAACCAGGGAGAGCAGCCACAATTCTACTTTTGGAAGGACAACAATGGCAATGAAATAGACTTGCTCATAGAGCATGTCACCAGCCAGACTACTGTTGAAATCAAAGCCGGAAAAACGATCCAACCGGAGTTTTTTAAAAACCTCAGGAAATTTTCAGCGCTCAATCCTTCAGTAACAAATTCCTGGCTCGTTTACGGAGGAGAAGCAAAACAACAAAGGACCGATGCAATGGTAGTTGGATGGAGAGACCTGAACTTAATTGAGTAAAAACGACAATGGTCTTCTAAATTGAATTGCACTTTCCTTTTTTCGTCGCAAAAACAGAACAACCATGCCCAACTCCCGCAGAGATGCCCTTCGGAAAATAAGCCTTGGGGTTGCCGGCGCCATGACCCTGCGCCTGGCCGGCAAACAGCGCTACATCCCTACCCCACTGAAAGCAAATCCTGTGGTTGGAGCAGCTTTCAAACACTCCGTTTGCCGATGGTGCTACCAGTCCATTCCCCTGGAGGAGTTTTGCGAAAAGGTGAAGCCCATCGGTATCAGCTCGGTGGAGCTGACCACCCCTGAGGAGTGGCCTACCCTGCAGCGCCATGGCCTCACCTGTGCCGTGGCCACGGATAATTGGGTCAGTCTGACCCGCGGCTGGAACGAACCGGAACTGCACGAAAAATTGCGCAGCGACTATGAAAAACTGGTGCTGGCAGCGGCTGAAAACGGCATTCCCAATGTCATCGTCTTCTCAGGCAACCGCCGCCGGCTTTCCGACGAACAAGGCCTGGAAAACTGCGCCAGGGGCCTGGACAACCTGGTGAAGTTTGCCGGCCGGCACGGGGTCACCATCATTATGGAACTGCTCAACAGCAAGGTGGACCACCACGATTACCAATGCGACCACACCCCGTGGGGCGTGGCATTGGTGGACAAAATCGGCTCCCCGCACTTCAAATTGCTTTACGACATCTACCACATGCAGATCATGGAAGGCGACGTCATTGCGACGATCAGAAAATACCGGGAGTACATTGCCCACTTCCACACCGGCGGCGTGCCCGGCCGGCATGAGCTTGACGAAACGCAGGAGTTGTATTATCCGGCCATCATGCGCGCCATTGCCGACACCGGCTTTTCAGGGTATGTGGCCCAGGAATTCATTCCGTCAAAACAGGATGCCATCGCCTCGCTCAGCCAGGGGGTGAAAATTTGCACGGTTTAACGCACAAAACATGGCAAACAAAAAGATAAAAGTACAGGGTGTTGAAATCAAACTGTTCTCGCTGGACACCAGCGACTACATCTGCATCACCGACATAGCGCAACAGTTTGAGGTGGGTGTGAGCGCCATAGAAAGCTGGTTGCGCAACCGCAACACGGTGGAGTTCCTCGGCACCTGGGAGCAACTTTACAACCCGGATTTTAATTCCGTCGGATTCGACGGAATTAGAAAAAACGTCGGGCTGAACACCTTCAAGCTCTCTGTAAAAAAGTGGATACAGGAGACCAGGGCCGTCGGCCTGCAGGCCAAAGCCGGGCGCTATGGCGGCACCTATGCCCACCAGGAAATCGCCATTCAGTTTTGTTACTGGCTGAGTCCTGCTTTCCAGATTTACCTCAACAAGGAATTCAAACGCCTCAAGGAAGACGAAGCCCGCCGCAACCAGCTGGACTGGAACCTCAAACGCCAGCTGGCCAAAACAAACTGGCACATCCACGCCGAAGCCGTGCGCGAACACCTGGTGCCTGTCATAGACTGGAACACCCGCAAAGAGGCCATCTACCACGCCAGCGAAGCCGACCTGCTCAACCTGGCCCTGTTTGGCATGACCGCCCGTGAGTGGAAACAGGCCAACCCCGGCAAAACCGGCAACATCCGAGACTACGCCACCACCGAACAACTGGTGGTGCTGGCCAACCTGGAAACCCTCAACGCCAAATTGCTGGAATGGGACAGCCCAAAAGACCAGCGCCTGGAAATACTCAACCAGACCGCACGCGAACAAATGGAGGTGCTCACGCGCACCAAAGCCATGGATGACCTCAAACGGCTTTCTTAAGCCTGAATGCCATTGTTTGTTTGAAAATGTACACTGAACTGAACCATTTGCCCTGACGGGTATTTTGACGAAGAAAAAAAACATCAGGCATGGCGAAAATCGGACTTGTACTTTCCGGAGGAGGCGTAAGAGGAGTGGCCCATCTCGGCGCCATCACTTTCATGGAAGAAATGGGGATCGAAGTAGAGGTGATCTCCGGCACCAGCGCCGGCAGCATCGTGGGAGGGATGTATGCAGCAGGGCATTCTGTTGAAACCATTTTCAAGATTTTTAAGAATACCAGCATCTTTTCCTGGAGCAATTTCACCGCCCGTAAACCGGGAATTATTGACTCCGACCGGTTTTATCCGGTGCTGAAAGAACACATTCCCGAAGATGATTTTTCGGCCTTGAAAAAGAAACTCTATGTGACTGCCACCGACATCCTCAACGGCGTGGTCACCACTTTTTCCGAAGGGGAGGTGGCAAAAACGATCCTTGCCTCATCGGCGGTTCCGGTGGTATTTTCTCCTGTAAAAATCGGCGACAGCCTGTACGTGGACGGAGGTGTGCTGAACAATTTCCCCATTGAACCCCTGCAAGGCCGCTGCCGGGCCATTATCGGCGTCAACGTTCACCCCATCAAGCCCGTCCGGGAAAAAGACATCAGTTCCACCATCACCATCATGGACCGTTTGTTGCGCATCGCCATTTACCACCAGACACGGCAAAAACTGCCGCTCTGCAACATCGCCATTTCACCTCCCGAGCTGGCCAATTACGGCACTTTCGACCGCAATCATTTTGAGGAAATTTTTGAAATCGGCTACATCGCAGCCAAAAAGAAAAAGGAAGAATTTGAAATGCTGAAAGAAGGCATCATCGAGGCAGCCTGAACAGCCGCCATTTGCCTACTGGGGCAGGAGGTACGGTAAACGGCATTTCTTCACCGGATTTGGGATGCACCAGGCTCAGCCAATGCGAATGCAGGTATATCCCGCCCGGGTAGTCCGCATCGGGAATTCCCCCGTAAAGTTCGTCTCCGATGACCGGGCAGCCGGCAGCTGCCAGTTGCACCCGGATTTGGTGGTAGCGACCGGTCAGTAATTCGATCTCAACAAGCCTGTGGTTTCCGGCCGATTGCAGCACCTGGTACCGCAATCTCGCTTCTTTGCCCTCCGGATGGTTTTCTTCGCAAACCCAGGCCCTGCGGGCTTCCCGGTCTTTGAGCAGCCGGTTGTGCAACGCTCCGCTTTGCTTTGGCAAGTCGTTTTCACAAACCGCCAGGTATTTCTTTTTTACACTTCGCTTCGCAAACTGGAGGTTGAGCGTTTTGAGCGCCATTTTCGTCTTCGTAAAAACGATAACGCCGCTGACTGGTCTGTCCAGCCGGTGCACCACACCGGTGATGAGCTGCTTTTTCCAGGGGTAGGTATCTGCCAGGTAGCGGCTTACATAACCGGCAAGGCCCAACGATCCTTCGGTGCTCAACCCCGCTGGTTTGTTGATGACAAGTAGGTAATTGTCTTCGTAAATGATATGTTGGCTGACCCCAAAGTCAGTGAAAGGATCAGGCATTTTCTTCAAACCACTTTTCGCAGTAGGATTTCACGCTGTTTTCCAGAAGCTGCCGGTAATTGGGCGTGTTTTTGAAGTCAATGAAGGCGGCTCGCCTGTCTCTTCTTATGCGCTTGTAAACATCGGCGTACTCCTTTTTGAAGCTGGGGTAATCGAAAACTTTTTTGATTTTCACTGCACTTGCCTCCTCATCGTTCAACGCTGAAAACAGGTTGGTCTCCCCTACCCTGCCCTTTGCTTCCGGTTTGGCATTATTTAGTATTTGCCTTTTTCTCGCGGCGGTTTCCTGCTTTTGCCCGTTGAGCAATTTTCGGAATGCAGTGGCCGTCATTCCCTTTGCAATCTCGCGGTTTGAGCGCTCGGCATCTTTCAGGCTTTTCTTTCTTGCAATCACCTTTTCCACCAATCTTGCGTACAGATTCGGTTCCTCAAAGCGGTTGTTGTTGATCCAGCCGAGAAATGCCCTTGCTTTTTCCCGTTCCGTTTTAGCGGTGGTTTTCTTTTTGAAGAATTCAATCATGTAGTACACGAAAAAGTCCTCGTACCCTTTCAGCTCACTGCCTTTGATGATTGGGAACACATCATCAAGTATCTGGCCGATACCCAGCCCAAGATCAGTGAGCATGTTGAACGCTCTTCGCTGGGCTTCTGTCAGTTGTTCTACGCGCTGGTCCAGTTTGCTCCAGTCGTGCTTCCGCGATTTGGTGGCTTTTGAAGTGGCAGTTCCGAGGTTGTTCACTTCCTCACGGGCATTCTCCGTGTTTTCAGCGATGATGATTCGGATGCCGGAGATGTTCCTGCCTTTCTTTACAAAGTCGTATTCGATGCGAAGGCGCGTTTTCTCATTGATCTCTTTTTTGGCTACATCCAGCACTTTTCTTCTGAAATTTCTGAAATCAGGGTACTTGTCAGATATACCGAGCCTTTGTTTTAGTTCGCGGAGCCCAACGGCCATGGTGTTTCTGCCGTGCCGGATGTTTTCGTAATAATAGGATTTGCACATCTGGTAAATGCGGATGGAAAAACCGCTTTTCATCCTGGCCACTTCCAGAAACTCAAACCGGGTGAATTTTTCTTTCAATCCCAACAGGAAAGGTTTCATTTGCGGTGAAAAGCCAAACTCAACGCACAGGTTCCCGTTTTCATCGTATTTGGGCACGGCACCCGCCACCCAATTGATATGCCCTCTTAAACGCACCCCGTCAATGGTGAAGTCAGTTGGAAAAGATATCTTTTTGTCGGTGATACTATCGAGGAGTTCGTCCAGCCTTTCGTAAAAGGAACCGTGCTTTTTGGAGGCGTCCGTTTTGAGAATGTGCTCAATTTCAGAAACCGGTACCAGGTAAGACTCAAAGTCGCTGTCTTCAGGCTTGAGCAAGGTGGCCATGTAAAGAATCAGTTTCTGTTCCCTCGGGGTCAGTTTATAGCGTGCGTGCTGGATGAATTTGTTGGCTATGGCCGCTACTTTCTTGGGTCCGTCTGGCTTCATAGTTTCCGGTTTTGTGAGGCAAATTAGATGGTGCTGTGTACTTGTCAAGTTTTGGGGTACACTTTTTTTCCACATTGCCCACATCAGGTACACATATAACTATAATTTATTGGATTTTACAGAAAAACGAACCCACATCGGGTACACATCAGCTCGTAATTTGGGCTGTTTCATCCCACAAATTGTCGAACAAGGCGTGGCGCAAGTCTGTTCTTCGCAAACAAACACAACAGGTACACTTGAAGCCACTTCCGCCGTTACGAATCGGGTTAAAGTATTGATAATCAGCATGTACTATAGCCTTAGAAAAATACAACTCCCACAATAGGTACACGTTTCCCACAATTGGTACACCCAATTCCCACATTCGGTACACATTACTCCCACAAAATGTACGCGATACGCCCACAAAAAGTACTCATATAACCCACATCGGGTACACCTGTTTCCCACTTCAGGTACGCGAATACCCCACAAAAGGTACACACAATTTCTATCAAGTAACTGTAAAACAATGGATTATGGTTGCCATAACTAAGTTAACCATCTAAATACTTAAAACTAAACACTATTAATTACTGAAGGTGTTTTTGCAATTTTTTTCCGCGTTTCCCAGGTGCGGTCAACAGTGCAATAGAGTGTTCCCCACCAGGTATGGTTAAAAATTACCGGATTTTCATAGCCGTGATGTGTACCTTTTGGGGGCCTATCCCATACTTCCCACAAAAGGTACACGATTGGAGACCGGATCAGGAGTTTGAGAGGAGTTGGGAGGGGTGCTGTATCGCTCAATTTCCAATTGAAATGCCGGGGGCGGCTTTTATCTCAGTTCGGCATAGTGTTCGTTATTTCGTTATTTACTTAAAACGTTATTTCGTTCATTTAGCGGATGTCCCTTCTCCAGCTGCTGGGCTGTGCTGGTTTTAGGTTTACTTTCAATTTCACTGTGAATTCCGTTCCTTACCTTTCAGGTGGGGCTGCAATGCCACTCATTCAGGATAGAGAGGAGTATAATGACATTTTGTAATATTGCGCCATGACGAAGTAGTTATTTCGTTAAATCTTTATTTCGTTATTCGATCATCAAGTTTAAAACATCGATCAGATATGGCTTTACTCGTAGGTGTCGTATCGCAGAAGGGTGGCGTTGGAAAATCCACGATCAGCAGGTTGGTTGCCTGTAACTACGCCGCCAATGAATGGATTGTGAAGATTGCAGACATGGACCTTTCCCAGGGTACCTGCACCAGTTGGAACCGAAGAAGGCTGCAACATGAAATTGAACCCAGGGTTTCGGTGGAGCAATTTGCAAGCGTCAGGGATGCCCTGAAACAGGCCGACCAGTATGACCTGATCGTTTTTGACGGCGCCCCCCACTCCACCAGTAAAACGCTGGAGATAGCCAGGGTAAGCCAGCTCGTGGTTTTACCTACCGGAATGGCGCTCGATGACCTGGAACCGACCATTAAGCTGGCCCACGAGCTTAAAAAGCACAAAGTTGATCCAGGAAAAATTGCCATAGCGTTTTCCCGCATTGGCAACAGTGAAGCTGAATTTGCCGAAGCTACCGCCTATGTCGAGGCCAGCGGCTATTTCTTGCTGGACGGAGCCTTGTACGAGAAAACGGCCATCAGAAGGGCTTGCGACGAAGGAAAATGCGCCACTGAAACCTCTTTCAGAACCATTAACCAAAAAGCCGATGTACTCATGCAAAGCATCGTTAACCGGATTGACGAACTTTCCTGATCGTTAAAACGTTAATTAACGAAATAACTAAATCTTTATCATGGCAAAGATCAAACGACCGGCACGCAGCACCAAAGGGGCCCCACCCCCTGAGTTTGAAACACCAACGAACCTCTCGCGCAGCGGTGACCAGGAAATCAAGCCAATGAACTTCAAAGTACCCGCTGCTTTCAAACGCGAGTTCAAAACCTACGCCACGGAGCTGGATATGACCATGGTGGATCTTCTTCAACAGTGTTTCTACTTCTACAAGAGCAATCGTTGATAACGAAATAACGATTTAACGAAATATACCTGCACTTCCCTATAGCCCGTGCAGATGTATGGCGTGTGGAAGACAGCGCTTCTACAAGTAAGCTGGCCTGGAGCCAAATCCGGCCGGGTACACCCACTGCATTATTCCTTGTCACCGGATCAGACAAACCCATAAAGAACCCGGCTTTTGACGAATGACGAATTAAAGAAATCGTTATTTCGTTAAGTCGTTAATAATCCAACCCATCACCCACCCCGGAATCAGAATCAGTTGCTGACACAAACTCCTGGCTTGCCGGAGGTTTTGCTGTGAACCCATAAGGCTGGCGTTAATTCCCGGATCATCACCGGAATGGGACTTTTTAAAGAAATCGTTATTTCGTTAAAAAAATACTCCCGTGGCTTGTAGTTAGAGGTACACTGCCTTTTTGTAGTAATGAAATCATGAGTCCACTGCAAAAAGTGGTATTTGCGTCAAAAGAGGTTATTCCTTCTGGAAAAATGTCGGACAGAGTCCGACAAGATATGGTCCCGGACGTCCCGAAGAAATTTCGGGAGGAACCAGCGTCACTGCTGGCGCCTCCCGAGATGGACTCGGGATGTCCGGTGCCTCTTCCAGCCGGACTCCGTCCGGCATGTGAGCATTCAAATTTCCGTCAGAATTAATGAATTGAGGGTTTTTGCAGTGCACTCAATCATTAAATCGTTAAACTTGTTTTTCGCCTGGGACTATGTATGCTACCAGCTACCGCAAGTGAATTGTCAGTTCCACTTACTGCACACCCTAAAGATATACCAGACTTGATGTGGTTTGAGAATAATCCATTACTCTCGTCAAGTATGGACGGAGAGTTTGGGTCCGCAGCCCAAACCACTTGGTTTTGAGCACAAAGGCCTGCTGCGAAAAAGGAACACGGGAAGACCAGGGCAAGGATTTTTACATAAAGCACGAAAGGACGATTTCGTTATTTCTTTAAATGACGAATTCCTTTGCAACAAGTAATCTTCCTGGGTATTCATCTGTAAATCTGGTGATGATGCCTATCCCAATATTCTTGAGAGCATTCATTTTATAGGTGAACAAGGTTGAATGGCACAGAAAGCAGCGCCTCGCCGAAGAGAGGCTCAACACTTGCAGGAAGGGGAGATATTACACCTGGAAGTTGCTAACTGGTCAGAACCCTCTAAACTCCTCTAAACTCCTCTAAACCTCCAATGAGCTCGCTGTTTGCATTGCACCCCCTTATTCTATTCTCTAAGACAGCATTGATGCCTCATTCGGAATTTAAAAGGAAAAAGCGTACCTTTGACGACCCTTTTAACCTACCCATAGGCTATACCCCCATTTCGATCTGATCTCACCAACACTTTGATTGCAAAATTTTCGAGTGAGGGCACAGGCCTTTCACCCACCGGTTTAATACAACTACTCCCCTTTATTCTTCAATCAATTGTTGCACCAATGAGACAAGCACTATCAAACCTGAGACCCTGGGAGTTAATTCTTCTTTTCGTTATTTCGTTATTTCTTTCTTTAAAGATTTCTGTAAGGGCCCAACCGGCTGGATTCACTGACCAGGTTTACCTGGATGGCTGGGACAAGGTGGTTGGTTTCACCTGGGATGCCAACGGCAGGATGTACGTTTGGGAATACGCCGGAAAAGTCTGGATAGTTGACAATGGGGTCAAACAAAGTACGCCACTTTTGGACATCAGCGATGAAGTAGGGGGGTGGCGCGACTTCGGTCTGCTCGGCTTTGCCCTCGATCCGAATTTTATCAGCAACGGCTACTTCTACCTGCTCTATGTGGTGGATCGGCACCACCTGTTGAATTACGGCACACCCGATTACGATCCCAATGTGGATGAATACTATGCGGCAACCATTGGCCGTGTAACGCGCTACCAGGCGGACCCTGCTACCAACTTTACCACGGTGGTGCCGGGCAGCCGGCAGGTGCTTGTGGGAACAGGCCCCGGCGACGGCCCTCCCATTCTGCACGAATCCCACGGCGTGGGGCATCTGGTATTTGGTGAAGATGGAACACTGATGGTGTCCATTGGTGATGGCGCCAGTTACAGTTCACGCGATGAAGGCTCTGCTGCAGAAACCTACTGGTCGCAGGCACTGGCCGACGGAATCATCACACCGGCACAGAACATTGGTGCCTATCGTTGCCAAACCCTTGACAACTACAGTGGAAAAATGTTGCGCCTGGATCCGCAAACAGGCGAAGGAGTGCCTTCCAACCCTTATTACGATCCTGCCGATCCCGCTTCACCTGCATCGAGGATATGGGCGCGCGGGCTTAGAAATCCTTATCGCTTTGCCCTGGTTCCGGAAAGTGGCAGCCACGATCCGGCTGACGGAAACCCCGGCACCTTTTTGATTGGAGACGTAGGGTGGGGCACCCGCGAAGAACTTTCCCTGATGAATGCACCCGGAATGAACTTCGGCTGGCCCAAATACGAAGGCATGACCCACCAGCCGGGCTACAACAATGGCACTTATGCACCGCCAACTCACGACCTGCCCGTTGCCGACTGGCGAACGGGCTCACCAAGGGCTTATGTTGACGGAACGATTTACAACATCGGCTCAGCGCAGGTGCCGGGGCCTTCCTTCCTCGGCAATGCCTCCACAGGCGGCACCTGGTACCAGGGAGACGATTTTCCGGCCGAATGGAAAAACACCTACTTCCATGCAGATTACGGAGGGGGATGGATCAGAAACTTTGTCTTCGATCAAAACATGCGACTCACAGAAGTGCGCGATTTTATTTCGAATGCAGGTGCTTGCGTCTTTGTAGGTACGCACCCCACGCAGGGCAATTTGTACTATGTCCGTTATCCCAACCAAATACGCAGGGTGACTTTTACAGGAGTGACCAACCACACCCCGGTGGTATTTGCCCAGGCTGACCAGACTTACGGCAATTCTCCGCTCACAGTCAGTTTTTCTTCGCAAAACACTTTCGACCAGGACGGGGACCCGCTGACCTTCCTTTGGAATTTTGGAGATGGAACCACCAGTACCGACCCCAATCCCACCCACACATTTACCGGAACGGGAGCAAACGGGTGGGAAGTGGTACTCACCGTTATGGACGACGAAGGTCTGACAGCCAGCACAACGCTGAACATAGCAGTCAACAACCAGCCACCGCAGATCACCGGCACCAGCGTTGATGGCGTCAACGGATTCGACCCGCACCTCATCACCAACCTGCCGCTTACAGCCACTGTTTCTGACCCTGACAACAATGCCGGTCAGCTCAGCTATCACTGGGAGGTGTTGCTCTACCACAACCAGCACAACCATCCGGTCACCGAGGTTTTTGACCCTACGGGCTCTGCTTTTCTCTCACCGGTGGAATGTTACCTGGCCAGCTATTGGTACCGCATCAAACTCACCGTGACCGACCCGTCGGGCCTTTCCGACCATTACGAAAAGGACATTTTTCCGAATTGCGACGGCGCGGCCCAAAGCATCACCTTTCCGGCCATTTCCGACAAGGTGGTTACGGATGCGCCGTTCATCCTCGGTGCTACAGCTTCTTCCGGCTTGCCGGTGAGTTATTACAAAATAGAAGGCCCGGTGGTGGTTACCGGCAATCAGGTGGTACTGACCGGCGTGCCTGGCAAGGTGACCATCGTGGCTACGCAACCCGGCAACGGAACCTACCGTTCAGCCCCGAACGTTGAGCGCAGCTTTTGGGTAAACGTCGGTTCCGGAGGAGGCTGCGTAGGCACCGGTCTGATCTCGCGCGAAGTTTGGACGGGAGTAGGCGGCACTGCCGTTTCACAAATCCCATTGAATACTACTCCGGACATTGAAGACCAACTGACCATCTTCGAAATACCCATCAACACGATGGACAATTTCGGAACCAGGGTGCGCGGCTACCTCTGTCCGCCGGTTAGCGGGCAGTACAAATTTTGGATAGCCAGCGATGACAACAGCGAACTGTGGCTGAGCACCGATGCAAACCCCGCCAACAAACAACTCATCGCGAATGTGCCTGGCTGGACCGGCTCACGCCAGTGGGGCAAGTACACCCAACAACAATCGGCGGCCATCAACCTGGTGGCCGGTCAGCTATATTACATAGAAGCCCTCCAGAAAGAGGGTGGGGGAGCGGACAACCTGGCTGTGGGCTGGGAACTTCCCAACGGCGTTCAGGAAAGGCCCATTCCCGGACTCCGCCTTTTGCCTTTTGGTTCGGCTGCGCCAACGGCCTCATTTACCGCCAACCCATCATCCGGAACGGCACCATTGAGCGTTGACTTCGACGCCTCGGCCTCAACGGATTATGACGGAAGCATTGTCAGCTACAGTTGGGATTTTGGCGACGGCAACAACGGTACGGGAACAACTCCAACGCATACCTACACTTTGGAAGGTGATTACACCGCAACACTCACCGTTACTGACAACAACGGCAACAGCAACAGCGCCACGCTGCTCATCAGTGTCACTGGTAGCGGTCCGCAAGACCAGACGATCAGCTTTCCGGCCATCGGCAACAAACTGACCACCGATCCGCCTTTCGTGGTTACGGCCACCGCCAGCAGCGGGTTGCCGGTTTCGTTGGAAGTGGTGAGCGGCCCAGCCACACTGAGTGGCAATACACTGATTCTGGACGGCAACCCCGGCACGGTGACCATCCGCGCCACCCAGCCCGGCGATGCCAACTGGAACCCGGCACCGCCCGTTGAGCAGAGTTTTGACGTGACAGAACCCGGAGGGGGTGGGGGAGTGGACCTCGAGCTCACCATGAGCGCCTCGCCAAACTTCCTGAGTGTTTACAACAACATCGCTTTCACGGCAACGGTGACCAACAACGGAACCCAGACGGCCACCGGCGTGCAGGTGCATTTTCCGAAGCCGGCTGGGGTGGTCTTTGTGGGAGGCAACGAGTTTACTGCCTCTCAGGGCACTTACAACCTCTTCACCGATCTTGAGTGGAGCGTCGGAACGTTGACACCGGGCGCATCGGCTTCATTGACGGTCAACTGGTTTGTGCTTCAGAGTTCCCCACTCACAGGCTGGGCCGAAGTGAGCGCCTGCAACCAACCGGATGCTGACAGCACCCCCGGCAACGGCACCTGCTGCACCGCCAACGAAGACGACGAAGCGGCATTGACGGTGACGGAACCCGGTGCGGGTCCGCAAGACCAGACGATCAGCTTCCCCGCCATACCCGACAAACTGACCACCGACGGTCCTTTTTCTTTGGTCGCTGCCGCAACGAGCGGGCTGCCCGTGAGTTTCGAACTGCTCAGCGGCCCAGCCACGCTGAGTGGCAACACGGTGACCCTGGACGGGGTAGTGGGCACGGTGACCATCCGTGCCACGCAGCCCGGCAATGCGGATTGGAACCCTGCGCCGCCCGTCGAGCGCAGCTTCCAGGTTGTGGAACCCGGCAAACAAAACCAGACGATAGACTTCCCCGCCATTGCGACGAAACAAACCACCGATGCACCTTTTGACCTTGGTGCAACGGCCACCAGCGGCCTGCCGGTGAGTTATGAAGTGGTAAGCGGTCCGGCCACGTTGAGCGGCAACACGGTGACCCTGGATGGGGTAGTGGGCACGGTGACCATCCGCGCCACGCAGCCCGGCGATGCGGACTGGAACCCGGCGGCGCCCGTTGAGCGCAGCTTTGCCGTTGTGGAACCGGGTACCAGCCTGGGTGTGGACCTGGAGTTGAGCATGAGCGCCAGCCCCGCTACGGTGACCCAATGGGGCAACATTGCTTACACGGTGACGGTGACCAATGCCGGAACAGACCCCGCCACCGGCGTGCAGATACATTTTCCAAAGCCGGCCAGTGTGGTGTATGTGGGCGGCAACGAATTCACCGTCAGTAAAGGCAATTTTGCCCTCTTCGGCAATGAGGTGTGGACGGTGGGTGGCCTGGCGCCCGGTGCTTCCGAAACCCTCACGGTCAACTGGTTCATTCTTCAAAACCAGGTACTGACGGGTTGGGCCGAAGTGAGCGCCTGCGTGGAACAGGATTTTGACAGCACACCCGGAAACGGTGCCTGTTGCGCAGCGATAGAAGACGACGAGGCGGCATTCACTGCCACCTTGCCCGGAGCAGGCCCGCAGGATCAGACCATATCTTTCCCTGCCATATCCGATAAACTGATTACCGACGGGCCTTTTTCTCTGGTCGCTGCCGCAACGAGCGGGCTGCCCGTGAGTTTCGAACTGCTCAGCGGCCCGGCCACGCTGAGCGGCAACACGGTGACCCTGGACGGGGTAGTGGGCACGGTGACCATCCGCGCCACGCAGCCCGGCAATGCGGACTGGAACCCGGCACCGCCCGTTGAGCGCAGCTTCCAGGTTGTGGAACCCGGCAAACAAAATCAGACGATAGACTTCCCCGCCATTGCGACGAAACAAACCACCGATGCACCTTTTGACCTTGGTGCAACGGCCACCAGCGGACTGCCGGTGAGCTATGAAGTGGTAAGCGGACCGGCCGCGCTGAGCGGCAACACGGTGACCCTGGACGGGGTAGTGGGCACGGTGACCATCCGCGCCACGCAGCCCGGCGATGCGGACTGGAATCCGGCGCCGCCCGTTGAGCGCAGTTTTGTCGTTGTGGAACCGGGTATGGGAGGCCCGGACCTGGAGCTCAGCCTGGCGGCGTCCGGCAGTACCCTGACCATCTGGCAAAACATTACCTTCAGCGTTTCGCTCAGCAACAACGGAACGGAAGCGGCCACCGGCATCGCAGTGGATGTGCCGATACCTGCGGGCAACCTGGCTTACACCACCAGCAGTGCAAGCGACGGCAGTTACGATCTTTTCTTCAAAGAATGGAACATCAGCAGCCTGGCACCAGGGCAGACAGCTACTCTCGATATTGAGCTTTTTGTGTTGCAAAACTCTACCCCGCTGCCTTACTTCGTGGAGGTGGTAGCCGCCAGTCCGGCCGACCTGGACAGCAGCCCCGGCAACAACACAACAGGTACACCTGAAGAGGACGACGAGGCTTTGATCACCCTCCAGCCACCCGGCAACCAGCTGGCCATTGCCACCGGAGAAGTGTTTACACTCTTCGCTTCGCAAAATGGCAGCACTGCCCGGCTGAAATGGGTGAGCAATACCGGCTACCTCACCGATGAATTTGTCGCCGAGCATTCAGCCGATGGTTATCACTGGGATCCGCTTTTCACGCAAGAACCGGAAAGCGACGATGATTCTTTTTCCACTTACCGCAGCATGGACAGCGACCCGGAACCCGGCCTGAACTATTACCGCATCCGGCAGGTGCGCAAAGACGGCCTGACGCGTTTTTCAAATGTGGTATTATTGGAATTCAATGGGGAACTGGATGCTGTCAGGTTGTTTCCAAATCCAGCGGGACAATACGTGGACGTCAACCTGAGGGCCTTTGCCGGAAAGCCCGTTCAATTGCAACTCATCACCCGGGATGGCGACCTGATACTCCGGGAAGATATTGCCGAAGCACCACTGGAGCCCTGGCACCTGGAGCTGTGGGAAGTGCCCGATGGGTTTTATGTGTTGTGGATCCATCCGGAAGGCCACCGGACGAGAGCCCTGCCGCTGGTGATTGATAAGCATTATTGAGATTGTTGAGGATATGAGGATTTGAAGAACCGAGGAACCGAGAAGGCTGTTTCGATTCTTCAGTTCCTGAGTCCCCCGATCCCGAAGGCTTTCGGGACCAAAAACATGGGTTCCTTCGAAAATGGGGGTTTTTGCAGTGGACTCAATCCTCAAATCCTCGATTCCTCGATTCCTCATTTTAAACGATCGGGGAGAGGCACCGTCAGAGCCGCCGTTATCATCCTGATGGGCGAAAAACCCCGATCGCCGCAGGGCAATTTTTAACTGTCAAAATTCACGACCGATGAAACTATTTCTGTCTTTTCTGATTTCAATTTTCACTTTGACAACCGCTTTTTCAACCGCATCCATGGTACTGGTGGTGGCAGGAGGGTGTTCCAACAGCAAAGCAGTGGTGGCTAAACCTCCCCGTTGGGAGAAACTCGGACAGCGAAAAGTCAACTACGCCGTAGATCGCGATGAAATATTTGTTACAGCCCGGGAAGGACGCTTCACCGCCTTGAAACTGACCGTAAAGAAGGGCGGCATCAACATGCACAAGATGGTCATCCATTTTGCCGACGGAAGCAAGAAAAAGGTTGACCTTCGGGCAAAGATCCCGGCTGGTGGTTCCACCCGTGTGATTGACCTTCCCGGCAACCGCCGCATCATCCGTAAAGTGGTTTTTGTTTACGACACCAAAAACTTCTCGAGCCGCAAAGCTGTCGTTGAATTGTGGGGAAGGCATTGAAATGTAGAATTAACGAAATAACGTTTTAACGATAGAACGTTTTAAAGAAAACCCCGGGCTGATCAATTCGGTCCGGGGTTTTCTTATGGCAGGAATGGAAGGCTATTCTTTGAGAAATTTTATGACCACAGCGTCTCCGTCGCGTGATTGAACATTGAGCAGGTAAATTCCGCGTTGGAGATTGCTCACATCCAGCGTTGCAGAATTGGCTGTTGTTTGTTCGGTCAAAATGATTCTCCCCAACAGGTCATAAACCTGGATGCCGGCCAAATCGGTTTGTTCGCTTTGGATGTTCAGAACGGAAGAAGCGGGGTTCGGATAAATGCGCAGGTTGTAAGTGGCAGGTAAAACGTCGGAGGTGCCGGTATAAACCACATCCTCGCAAGCCTGAAGGAAGTAGTCCTCCGGATCGGGGTGGAGAGATTGCCACAGGTCGTATTTCTCTGCCAGGGTCAGCCAGACAATTTTTCCTTCGTCAACGTAATCCTGAATGCCATCAATGATGGTGGCGATAGAATCGGGGAAGTTGGGCACTTCGGTAAAGTCCCGGAAATTGATGAGCATGTTGGCGGTGTAGAAAGCATTGGGTGGGGGAGGGTTGCTGTTGATGTAATCTGCCATGCCTCTCAGGTTGGCGATAATTTCATGGGTGGTCAGCTTAGGTGTACCTGTTGTGTCCAGCACAAAACCGATATCTCCTTTGCACCCCCCCCCGATGGCGGTGAGCTTACCGGCAGGATTGTGCATACCAAAACCCAGGTCGGTGGGGGAGGTGGGGCGCCAAACTCCGAAGTACTGGAAATCATCGCCATGTCCCGGCGTGGCAGGTCCCCAAAGGATGTCGGCTTGCCAGATAAAATTGGTAAAAGTGTAGCCGTGAATCGGCTCCAGGTATTGGGTCCAACTTTCAAAAGGTCCCTTCCAGGCCACTCCTCCGAGGATGTTCCTGTTGAGGGTGACGCCGCAGGAATCGAGCAGGTAGGCCAGGTCCGCGTAGTTGTAGGGGTTTATGAACTGGTCGAAGTGGTTGTGGCCATCCACGTCAATGTAGGGGGAGTTATTGGCCCATTCGAGCAGATCGTTTGGATTGGTGGCGGCGTTGTCGTGAATGAGTGCGCCTTTGATGAGGTTGGCATCCACCTGCATGTTGTATTTGGCTTGCTTCGCAATGATGGTATCACAAACAGCCACGGCCAGGTCTTTTATCTGCTGGTAATAGCTGGCATTGAAGGGGTGATCGTAATCGAGCGGGTCCGTGATCTCATTGTGAGAAACGAAATTGAGGTAGAGCGGGGTGGTTTGTGAGGTGAGTTCAATTGTTGCGAAGCAACAAAAGAAAAAAAGAAAAAGTGGTCTTATAATTCAGCGTTTTTAGATTAAAAATGGAACGCCAGGAGTTTGCAAATGCCGGTTGGTTTAATGCGCTATACTCAAAACGAAGTGGTTCGGGCGGCGTACGTTGCCCGAACCACTTCGTTTTGAGTATACTTCGACTTGGGTATAAACGGACCAGGTGAGATGGATGAAACTGCAAATGCCAATTTTCAGACCAAAGCTGCATTGGCGGGGTAGGAGTGAAGCATCAATTCCAAATTGCTTTATGTTTACCGGAAGAAAATAGCCACCATGCCAATTGCCATAACGAGAAGTGTCAGCCCGGCCATGGGCCGTTGTGAACTTACCCATCTGAAACGCCAGGACATAGATATCCCGCTGGCCGAAAAACAACACGAAGAATACGAAGATTCGCTTCGCCAACTGGGGTGTGAGTTGCTGCGGGCGCCGGAACTGTCCGGTTACCCCGACAGCGTTTTTGTGGAAGACTGCGCGGTGGTTTTTGACGAAGTGGCGGTGGTCACACGGCCCGGAGCGGAAAGCCGCCGGGCTGAGGCCATTTCCCTGGAAGATGTTTTGGAACCTTACCGAAAGTTGCACTACATTGAGGCCCCGGGCACCCTCGATGGAGGAGATGTGTTGCAACTTGGAAGACGGATATTGACAGGCCTGTCGGGCCGCACCAACCGGGCCGGGTTCGAGCAGTTGCACAAGTTGCTGACGCCGCTGGGATACATGGTGGAAGGCGTGGTGGTTCGCGAGTGCCTGCACCTGAAATCAGCAGTGACCAGGGTTGGTGAAAACACCGTGCTGCTCAACCCCGATTGGGTGGACCCGCTCTATTTCGAGGGAATGGAGATCATCGAAGTGCATCCGGATGAACCCGAGGCCGCCAACGCCCTGCTCATCGGCGACACGGCCATTTTTCCGACGGAGTTCCCCTTCACCGCCCTGCGACTGGCCGAGGCCGGCATAGAACTCCTGCTGGTGGACAATTCCGAGGTGTTGAAAGCAGAGGGAGGGGTGACCTGTTGCAGTGTGGTGTTTGAGGAGTGATTATTGAGGAATCGAGGAACTGAAGAACTGAAGAATCGAGGAATGAGTGCACTGCAAAAACCCCAAATTCATTAATTCCGACGGAAATTTGAATGCTCACATGCCGGACGGAGTCCGGCTAGATGAGGCACCGGACGTCCCGAAGGATTTCGGGAGGCGCCAGCAACTACGCTGGTTCCGGACTCTGTCCGGGACCCTATCTTGTCGGACTCCGTCCGACTTATGTTCAGATGAAGTTACATTTTTCGACAAGGATATAACTTTTTGCAGTGGACTCAGGAATCGAGGAATCGATCCCGACTTTCGTCGGGAGAGGAATCGAGGAATTGAGCCCCGTGCCGATAATAATCGGCATCGGGGGAGGAACCGACGGGTTGAGCGGGAGGGATGATCTTAAGTTTGCTAATTGTCAGAATCTCGGATTTTGCGGATTGCTGGATTACATGGATTAGGGTAGGGCTGTCCCAAACAACCCAGGAAAAAACCTTCCAAAAACCTAAAAAACCTTTCAAAAAACCTTTTTAAAAACCTTCCAACACCCCCCCATGCCACAGATCAACGGAAAAGCAAAGCAGGAGCGCACCTACGACGCCATCGTCGTGGGCAGCGGCATCAGCGGGGGCTGGGCTGCTAAGGAGCTGACCGAAAAAGGACTGAACGTTCTGCTGCTGGAGCGCGGCCGCAAGCTCGAGCATATCAAGGATTACAAGGGAGCCCTGAACGCGCCCTGGGACCTTCGGTTCCGGGGTAAAACGCCGCCGAAGTTGCGGGAGCAACACCCGGTGCAGAGCAAGTGCTACGCTTTTCACGAAGACAATGCCGACTTCTGGGTCAACGACCTGAAAAACCCCTACATCGAGGAAAAGCCTTTCAACTGGCTGCGGGGCTACCACCTGGGTGGGCGGTCCTTGTTGTGGGCCCGGCAGAGCTATCGTTGGAGCCCCATGGATTTTGAAAGCAACGCCCGCGACGGCTATGGCACAGACTGGCCCATCCGTTACGAAGACCTGGCGCCGTGGTACGACCATGTGGAGACCTTCGCCGGCATCAGCGGCTCAAAGGCAGGCCTGGCGCAATTGCCCGACAGCAAGTTTCTGCCCCCCATGGACATGACCTGCGTGGAGGAGTACATGGCGGATGTCCTTCGTCAAAACTGGGATGACCGGCACCTCATCATCGGCAGGGTGGCCATTCTGACCAGCCCACAGGCGGTACACACGGAGCTGGGCCGCGGCAAGTGCCAGTTCCGCAACCGCTGTTACTGGGGTTGTCCGTACGGGGCTTATTTCAGCAGCCTGTCGGCAACATTGCCCGCAGCCGTCAAAACGGGTCGCCTCACCATCCGAACCGATGCCATTGTCAGTGAGGTCATCTTCGACAACGACACCCAGCGGGCCGCCGGCGTGCGCATCATTGACCGGCTTACCAGGCAAACCGAAGAGTTTTACAGCCGGATTGTGTTCCTCAATGCCAGCACGCTGGGCAGCACTTTCATTTTGCTGAACTCAAAAAACAGGCGTTTTCCCGAAGGGCTGGGCAACGACTCCGGCGTCATCGGCCATTACCTGATGGACCACCATTTTGAGGTGGGTGCCGGCGGCCCCATCGGGGGTTTTGAAGACAAGTATTACAGTGGCCGGCGTGCCAACGGGATTTACATTCCCCGCTTCCGCAATTTGCCGGGAGGCGAACAGCGCAAAGACTATGTGCGCGGCTTCGGTTACCAGGGTGGCTCCTGGCGGGAAGGGTGGGGGAGATTGTCCAACCACAAAGGCTTCGGCAAAAATTTCAAAAAGCTGGTCAAGGACCCCGGTCAGTGGCACTTCAGCATCGGCGCATGGGGCGAGCACCTGCCGTATTACGACAACCACGTTCGCCTGGACGACAGCCAGACCGATCAATGGGGTTTGCCCATCCTGCGGGTGCATTGCGAGTTCAAAGAAAACGAGCTGGCCATGCGAAAGGACATGATGAACACCGCCGCCGAAATGATGGAGGCAGCCGGCTGCAAAGACGTGATCACTTACGACGACCTGGAAAACAGTCCCCCCGGCCATTGCATCCACGAAATGGGCACCTGCCGCATGGGCCGCGACCCCAAAACCTCCGCCCTGAACAAATGGAACCAGCTCTGGGCCGTGCCCAACGTCTTCGTCACCGACGGCGCTTGCATGGCCTCAACAGCCTGCCAGAACCCCTCCCTGACCTACATGGCCCTCACCGCCCGGGCCGCCGATTATGCCGTGCAGGAACTGAAGCGGGGGAATTTGTAGCTTCAAATAATTTCATCGACTCCAAACCCTACACTCTAAACCCTACACCCTGCACTCTTAAAAAATGCCCATCCAAATCACAGAAGTCTTTTACCCACGCACCCGCCCTGAGTGGCGGCAATGGCTGCAGGAGCACCACGCCACCAAAACTGAAATCTGGTTGCGTCGCTTCCGCAAAGCCACGGGCAAGCCCGGCATCACTTACGACGACATGGTGGAAGAGTGCCTGTGTTTCGGCTGGATTGACGAGGTGGTAAAAAAGTATTGCGACGAAAGCAGCGTGCAGCGCATCACACCCCGCCGCAAAAAGACCTTCCTTTCTGAACTGAACCGCCAGCGGGTATGGAAGCTGCAGCGGCTTGGCCTGATGACTCCCGCCGGTCTGGAGCCCATTGCCGATCTGGTGGGCAAACCCGATGACCCCTGGGAAATTCCGGAGTGGATTGAACAACAGCTGAAAGCCGACCCCGAAGTTTGGGAAAACTTCAACGCCTTCCACTACTTTTACCGGCGGCTGAAAATCGGCTGGATCGCAGAAATACGCGGTGACAGCCGCCGGGCCGAAGCTCAAAGGCGGCTCGACTACCTCATCAAAATGACCCGGCAGGGCAAGATGTACGGAACGGTGCCTTTGGCCGGAGACGGGATTTTATGAGCTTTCCAAAGCCTCATAAGGTCTAAACCAAAAACTATGAATCATTTTTTTTCCTTCGGAAAATACCTGCTGATCATCTGGCTCTTCACGCCGGTCTTTCTGCCGGCGCAAGGCATACTCAGCCTGGAAGAAGCCTACCGACTGGCGGAAGAAAACAGCGCCATCGCCGGAAACGACGTATTGCTGCAAACGGCTTCCGAATTGCGCAGCGAAAACATCAACACCTCCAAAATGCCCAGCCTGGACCTGAAAGGCCGCGCCAGCTGGCAAAACGAAGTATTTGGCTTGCCGGTGGACATCCCCGGCGTGGACTTGTCGGTGCCGCTCACCAATGTGCAACTGAGCCTTGAGGCCGGTTATCTGCTTTACGACGGCGGCCTGCGCGAAGCCCGGCTGGCGCTGGAGCGCTCCCGCCTGGAAGTGGACCGCCAGCAGCTCCGGACAGAACTGTATGCCCTTCGGGAAAAGGTCGAGAAAGTCTATTTCGGTGCCTTGCTCATTCAGGAACAGCAAAAAATCCTGGAGCTGACCCGCAAAGACGTGGCCGCCAAAGCCGAACAGCTGGAGGCCGCAGTCCGCAACGGCGTAGCCCTCGAAAGCGACCTGAAAAAACTCCAGGTGGAACTGCTCAAACTGGACGCCACCCTGGAGGCCCTGGCAAGCGACCGCCGCGGCGCCCTGACCGTACTGGCCAGCCTGACCGGACTGGAACCCGGTGAAGAGCCTCAACTTTCGACACCCGTTTCCGAAGAAAACCTGGAGGGTGAATGGCGCCGGCCGGAACTTGCCCTTTTCGATTTGCAGCAACAGCAACTCCACGCCGCCAACGACCTGACCGCCGCCGGGCGCCGGCCAAAGTTGAGCCTGTTTGCACAAACCGGCCTGGGCTACCCCGACCCGCTCAATTTTTTCGACGACGAGGTGAGTCCCTTTTTCATCGGGGGCATGCAGTTTTTCTGGAAAATATGGGACTGGGACCAGGCCGACCGCGAATACCAGGAGCGCTCGGTGCAGATGTTGCTGCTGCGCAACCGCCGCAAGACCTTCGAACAGGGCCTGGAGCACCAGCGCGGCCGGTTTGCCGAAGAAATACAAAAGTGGAAAGCCCGGATGGCATCGGCGGGAAAAATCGCAGAACTGGAAGCCGGTATTCTCAAACAGGTTTCTGCACAACTGGACAACGGCACCGCCACCGCCACCGACTACCTGCTCCAGTCAAACGCCGAATTGAAGGCGCGCCTGAACGCAGAGTTGTACCGCATTCAACTGGCACAAACCCTGGCCGCCTGGCACACCTGGGCGGGGCAGTGAGCAAAAAGCTACTTGTTTGCCAGTGCCTTGAGTTGTTCCAATGAAGACTGGTGGCGCTGCATGGCGGCATTTCCGCCTTCAGAAGCGGCGGCCATGTTTTCGCTCTTTTCCAGGGCTTTCCTGGCGGTCTTCGCAATTTTGCGCCTACTCCAGTGACCTTTCAGTCTGGTAAGAAAATGGGCCATGACATCCGGGTGCGGATAGGAGAGGCGCAGAAGCTCTTTGGTGTAGTACTCCACGGCTTTCAGAGCTTCGGCATCGGTGCTTTCTGACAGGTGGTAGCTGCGCTCCAGAATAGCGATGGTGTAGCCTTTCAGAAAATCGAGCTGTTCCGGATCGGAAAAACGAGCGGGCAACTGACGGTAAAAGGCATCTACGTCCTGCCAGGTTTTGCCTTCTTTGTTCCTTACCAGGTTTCTGACGCCACTCTCAGCTATGGCCTGACGAACAGTGGCTTTGGAAGCCTCTGCATCCTGAACCTGGTTGACTTCTTTTGTGCAGGCAATGAAAAGGAGTGGGAGAAAAAATAAAATTAAATTTTTCATATCCGTATTGATTTTGAACATTCTGTTCTCAACCCGAAGTGCTTTGACCGGTGATCCCGGACCTGGTTCGGGACCCTGACTACCAATAACTATTGGAATTTGAATCAGGGATTTTCCAAACACCCTCGTATTTTATGTATTACGAGCTTGGACAACAACGACTTTGAGCATCAGCTCCAGTGATGTCTTCATAAGAATCAAGGGTCCATCCGTTTCCGTCCCAAATCATGTGTTCTACAAAGCCCGAGTCATCCACCGGGGTTGAATTACAGCAATCATTTCCACTCGTTTCATAAGTGATGGCATCCCAGGAAACGCCAGGAACTTCAATATCACACCAACAACTTTTGTTTGCGAAGGAAGTGGGAAGGTAAGAAAGTAGAAAAACAAACAGGATAAAGCTTTTTGCTTTCATAACAATGAGGTTTTGTGATACAAGTACAAAAAAAAAAAAAAAGAGATGTCTGTCAAGTTTTTACAAACTTTTTTTAGTTCCGTTGTTAGCTTTTTTGCATTATCGTGCTGCTGAACTTCATATCAGTTTTCTTATGCGAACACTTTCAGTTTTTTTCTTTACAGCAATACTTGGTTGCCAGCAAACAGAAATTCCCGCCGATGCCAACGGCCATTTCGAGGCCACGGAGGTCACCGTCTCTGCTGAGGTGGGTGGCAGGTTGCTGATGCTGAAAGCCGAAGAAGGGCAAACCCTGCCGGCCAATGAATGGGTGGCCCAGGTGGACACCACCTTGCTGCACCTGCAGAAAAAGGCCCTCGAGGCTTCCCTGCGTGCCATCGGCAAAAAGACCCAGGACCCCAATCCCCAAATAGCGGTGCTGGAAGAGCAGAAGCGAAATGTCCTTCGGGAAATAGCACGCTTCGAAAAACTGGTGGCCGAAAAAGCCGCCCTGCCCAAACAGCTCGACGACCTGCGCGGCCAGCTGGAGGTGGTGGAGGCACAGATAGCCGCCGCCCGCCGCCAGGCCGGCAACGCCAACACCGGCATCCTCAGCGAGCGGGAGCCCGTACGGGAACAAATACAATTGCTCGACGAGCAGATCCGCCGTTGCGAGGTTTACAACCCCATCACCGGGGTAGTGCTGGCCAAACTGGCCGAACCTTCGGAAATGGTGGCCCCGGGCAGCCCCTTGTACCGCATCGCCCGGCTGGACACCCTGGAACTGCGGGCCTACGTCAGTGGCAGCCAACTACCGGCCCTCAAAATAGGCCGGCAGGTACAGGTGCAAATCGACGCCCCAGGCGGCAGCCTTCGGAAAATACCGGGCCGCGTGAGCTGGATTTCACAAAAAGCCGAATTCACCCCCAAAACCATCCAGACCCGCGAGGAGCGCGTCAACCTCGTCTATGCCTTCAAGGTGCGCGTGCCCAACGACGGCAGCCTCAAAATCGGCATGCCGGGGGAAGTGGTGTGGGAGTAGGGGGGGCAATCGGCGAAGTGTTTACTCCTTTTCTTTGTGCTGGCATTGATCAGTCCAGTGATGATTTTCCTGCAAAAATCCATTTTACGTTGGTGTCAAATACCAAATTAGTTGGTTGAGAAACTTGCCCTGTCTGTCGGCCAGACGGGCTGGCTGTTAGACAGGAGTTGAGGTCGGCCAAATGCCCCTGGAAACTGAATGGAAGGATAAAGAATCCTTATTATTCTGGCATTTTGATGCACATAGCGAAATATTTATCTTCGGTATAAATGTATCCAGCTACAGGATTGATGGCTACTCCGGTGAGAAATGAAGCAGAGGGGAAGCCCTTTTTCTTATTTGGAGAACGTTCACGCCATAAGTGTTTGCCTTTCTGGACATCAACGGCATGAAGTAATCCGTCTCCTATGTTTCCGTAGTATAGAACTCCATCATGCACGGTAAAAGGAGGACCATTAGAACCAGCATCCTGTAAAAGCCATAGTGTTTTACCGGTTAAGGGATCTATCGCATACATATTTCCCCAATTGGACAGGGAAATCAATTTGTCGTTGACGATGACGATGCCGTTTGTAGAAACATGTTCATTGGATAGATTGTATGGAGAATGCTTCCAGATTGTCTGACCTGTTAATGCATCGAAACAATAAATATCCCTGCCAGCATGAATGTAAATTCGGTTGTCCCACACGAGAGGAGGATAGGGACTTCCTTTTCCGGAAGGATCAAAGTTGTTGACGCTATATTCAACCTCTTGGCTATTCAGGTTGAATGCTATAAAGTCAATTTGATTTGAAGTGTCAGAATAAATAGAGAAGTTGACTTTTCTATTGAGGATAAATAGCAGTGTGTCGCCAGTAGGGCTAACCCAAAAACTCGGAGGCTCTATACCTGGTGCATAGCCATTTTCTCTATACTGAGTGTACACTACTTCCCATGAAGTTCCGTCATCAATTGCTGTGCGAACGATTTCGGCGTAGGGTTTATCGACGTTACATGGGTATCGAATGTGGTATATGTAATTACCTATCAGCCCGATTCTTGGATGGCCACACAAACCTGCTTCACCATGATCATATCCCCAGATTGTCTGGCCGTGATCAAGATCAATACAGTACACCTCATTGCTGGTAGTGTATATCAACTTGTTACCTACTCTAAATTTTGAGTTAGCTTCGGCACTAGCCCCGTTGTCCAAAGGAGGTTCCCATGTCCATAACAATTCACCAGTGGTCCCGTTTCTCATCTTGAGTGTTTCAGTATTGGCGCATAAAAATTCACTAAACAATACATTTTCATTGTACACTAACGGAATGAATGTACCACATTCCAAAGTGTCCGGATGTATTGGTTTTTGCCAAACAACTTCCAATTTGGATGTATCACAATCAAACAAGCAGGGGTTGTCAACAGGACCAGGTAGGTGATCTTTTCTACAACCAAAAACTGACATCACAAGAATGGATGTAATTGAAATGTAAAACATTACTGGAAATTTCTTTTTATTGTTTTTTCCAGGAAGCATGGGTTCACTTTTTAGGTGTTTTGAAATACTGAATATACTGATTGTCGAGGCAAAGGTTGCGAATAGTAGACCTGCAATCCAGAGTTCAAGGAGGTTAAAATTTTATAATTTTGATTGTTGAGTATGATGGTTTTTACAAATCGTAAACGCTCCAGTATGATTGATAAACAAAAGCCTCTGACAAACACCACCCTTCAGCAAGCCATTTTCGATCACATCCGCCGGCAGGTGCCACCGGAGCAGAACCTGGCCGGGGTGCTGGCCGGGCTGCTGCACCTGCAAAAAGGAGCGGTGTACAAACGGCTCAGCGGTGCCACACCGCTGACGTTGGAGGAGTTGGCCATCCTGGCGGAGCATTTTGCGCTGCCGGTACACAAGCTGTTCTATCCCGACAAGCAGGTATTCATGGCAGAGTTCTCGGCAGCAGTTGCGCCGGTATCGGTGATGGAATACCTGCGCCTGCTCGACGCCGATCTGTCGCCACTGGCCGGCGACCCTTCGGTAAGGGTGTGGCATGTGACGGTGGGACTGCCCGATTTTTACTACTACTATTTCGAGGAGCTGACGCTGTTTCAGGTGTTTACCTGGGAGCGCATGGTGTGGAGCAATCCGGCCTGGCAGTCGCGGCGATTTTCGCTCGATATTCCCGAAAAAAAGGAAATACTGGCCCTGACGACCCGGCTGGCCAATTATTTTTCCCGCTTGCCGGTGGTGGAAATATGGAACGAATACGTACTCGATAATTTTTTTCAGCAGTTGCTGTATGTGGCGCAGTCCAGGCTTTACGAAGAAAAAGAAGACATGCTTCGACTGCTTGCTGCTGCCACCAGGCTGGTGGAGCACCTGGAGAATATGGCCTTCCACAACTGTCGTTTCGTGCCTGGGGGCAGCCTTTCAGGCCATGCCCCGGCGTGGTCGCTGTATTTTAACGAGACCATGAAAAACAACATCTTTTTCCTCGTCGAAAACAAACATGGAGCAGCGGTCTATGCCGCACTCGACAACCCCAATTTTTTCAAAACCACCGACTCCGGCGTGGTGACACACATACGGAGAGTGTTCGACCGGCTCATCGCACAGGCCGTGCCCGTGGGTGGAACTGACAGCCGCTACCACCATGCTTATTTTGAGAAGTTGAAAAAGCGCCTGGCATTTTTCGAAGAGCAAGTGGAGCGCGTGTTGGGGGGAGGGTGAAAGCAGGTGACTTTGGGATGGTGGGACGATGCGAATCGAGGATAAAATGTGATAGTCTCAACAAGATCTCCAGACTTTTTTTCTCAAGTGTAAAGCACTTATCTGCCGATTCTTAAACAGGCCGGCAGGTTGAAATGGTTTGACCCCCTATTAATCGGACAAAATTACAGATGGTTAGAAAAATAGTCAAAAGGCGCTGTAAATTTGCCCTGCGACAGAACGACCGACGGTGATCTTTATACCGCTGGTTGAGCTCTCAGT
>JALWSS010000014.1 GCA_026993525.1 Saprospiraceae bacterium | reverse complement strand
GGACTCCGTCCGGGACCATATCTTGTCGGACTCTGTCCGACATTTTTCCAGAAGGAATAACCTCTTTTGACGAGAATACCACTTTTTGCAGTGCACTCATTCCTCAATTCCTCAATTCCTCAATTCCTCAATTCCTCGATTCCTCGATTCCTCGATTCCTCAGTTCCTCATCCGCCAGCCGGCGGATCACAACTCAAACTGATAGCTGACCGACGGGAACGGCACGCCCATGACGGACAGTCTGAAAGCTTGCGGAGGTGATCCGGGTATGTCATCGAAAAATACCGAGAAGGCATTTTTGCGTCCGTAAGCGTTGTAAACGGAGAAGACCAGGTCGCCGGACAGCCATTTTTTCTCGTGTTTGAGGTCGAGGGTCAGGCTGAGGTCCAGGCGGTGGTATGTAGGGGCTCTGAAGGCATTTCTGCGGTCGTAATAAGCGATGTTTTCACCGTTGAAGTAGTTGAATTTTGCCGAAGGGTAAGAAACCGGCCGGCCGGTGCTGTAGGTGAAAATTGCCGAGAGTTTGGTGCGCTTGCCCAGTTTGTAATTTCCGACGAAAGACAAGATGTGCGGTTTGTCGTAATTGGCCGGATACCAGTCGCCCTGGTTGATGATCTCTTCCGGGAAGGAGCCGATGATGCGGCGCTTTGAGCGGGAGTAGGTGTAGCTGATCCAGCCGGTCAGGTCGCCGGTTTTCTTTTCCAGGTAGAGTTCGAGGCCGTAGGCATAGCCGTTGCCGTTGAGCAGGTCGGATTCCAGGTTGTTGTTGAGCAGCAGCGTGGCTCCGTCCTTGTAATCTATCAGGTTTTTGATGTCTTTGTAGAAGACCTCCACAGAGGCTTCGATGCTGTTGTTGCCGAAGTTGCGGAAGATGCCCCCGGAGTATTGCACCACTTCCTGCGGTTTGATGTAGGGGTCGGAAAGTTTCCACACATCGGTGGGGGCGATGGTGGTGGTGTTGGAGATCAGGTGGATGTACTGGTACATGCGGTTGTAGCCCAGTTTCACGGAGGTGTTTTCACCGAGTGAGAGTCGCAGGGCGGCCCTCGGTTCAAATCCCGTGTACGCTTTCACCACTTCTCCATCGCCGTATTCCGTGAACGAAACAATGTTTTCTTCTGCCCTCGGCAAAAGTTCGTCGTAAACGGGAATGGCAGCAGCCCCCAGCAGGCGGAAGCGGTTGTAGCGCAGGCCATAGGAAATGCCGATCCAGCGCCCCAACTCGAAATTGTGTTGCAGGTAGACCCCGGATTCCGTGGCGTTTTCCGTATCAACTTTGAAGGGGTCAATCGGAAACTCCGGGTTGGTGCTGATGATCTCTCCGGGATGGATGGTCAGGCTCTTGGTCTGCACGCCGATGCCGATGTCGTGGCCCTCTTTTACGAAGTATTTGGCGCCGAAACTCAGGCCTTTGTCCTCGATTCTGGAGCTGAGCTCAAAGCTGCTGAAGGGAGACTCGTCGAGGATGGCGTTTTCGTAGCCGGCCATGACACCGGCCAGGGTCAGTTGCAGTTTTCCGTTGAAGGATTTCTGCAAAGACAAGGTGTGGTTCTGGTTGCTCCAGTTGAAGGTGGTATCACTTACCAGCTGGAAGTCGTCACCGCTCTGGTAAAAGGTATAGCGCAGGCTGAAGTCTTCGGTGATGTCGTAGTCCACAATGGCGTTGAAGTCGTAAAAGCTGGCGCTGCTGTTGGCGATGTCGGGGTCTTTGATCTGTTTGAGTATCCAGTTGCTGTACGATGCCCTGCCGGCTGCCATGACGGTAAGCTTGTCGGTAAAGACCGGGCCGCCGGCCGATACTTTGGCAGAAACCAGCCCCAGCGAAGCTTTGCCCTCCCAATGTGCCTGGTTGCCCCTTTTGAAACGCAGGTCAATGATGGAGGCGGCGCGGCCGCCGTAGTTGGCGGGGATGCCCCCTTTGAAAATGTCCACGCTCTGGATGAGGTCGGTATTGAATGCGGAGAAATAGCCGAACAGGTGGGATGGATTGTAGAGTGGTGCACCGCCCAGCAGAATGAGGTTTTGGTCGGCGCTGCTGCCCCGAACATTGAAGCCGGCGCTGGCCTCACCCACCACGCTCACCCCCGGCAGCAGGGTGATGGATTTCAGGATATCGGCTTCGCCAACAAAAGGTGGCAGGGCTTCTATGGTCTCGATGCTCAGCACCTGGCGCCCCAGGTCGGTACTTTTTACGTTGCGGTCGGCATTGGCCTGCACCACCACCTCGTCAATGGTTTGGGTGGATGCAGCCAGTTTGGCCCTGAAGATGCCCGGTCCCTGAAAAATGATGGGTTGCCGGAGGGTTTCATAACCCAGGTAGCTCACCACCAGGGTGTAGTTGCCCGGTTCCAGCAGGATTCTCACCCGGCCTTTTTCGTTGCTGATGTCGCCGGTAGCCAGCTCTTCCACCAGCACAGAGGCGCTTTCCAGGGGCTTGCGGGTGTCGGCATCTTCAACGATGACGGTCAGTTTGTAAGGGCCTTTGCCGCCAACGAGATCCCCGATCTTTTTTTGCCCGAAGGCAAAAGAAGCAAGGCACAACAAGGCCACAGGCAATATGATCTTCAAGCTCGACATTTTGATACAGCTCATTGCTAATTCAGCTTGGGTGTTCAGGAGTTATGTTAAAAGGCTTCGGGGTCCAGTTGCCAGAGGATTCGGTTGGTATCGCCCACGCGCTGCATTCTGATGACGTACACATGCCCGTCGGCGGCCCAGCCGCCAATGGTGTAGAAGGGGTTCATTTCCAGAAAACCGGCTTTGGAGCGCCAGGTGTCCGATGCCGGGCGGTACACATACAGCTTTCGGCTGGCGCCCTGCATGCCCACATAGACATTGCCATCCAGCACCAGCGAAACACCGTATTCATCCACCTGACCGGGATAATCGGCCAGGCGTTGCCAGGTGTCGGTGGCGGGTTCGTGGCGCCAGGTTTGTCCCCCTTCGGTAATGAAGTAGTGGTAATTGCCGATCCGGAAATGGGGCAAAGAGCCCAGTTGTGAAAAAGGTGCCGGATTGAGAAAATCCCAGCTGTCAGTGGCCTCGTCATACACCCAGATCAGTTGGTTGCGGGTCCGGTCGGGGCGTTCGCCCCCGTACACATACACCTTGCCGTCGTTCTCGATGGCAGCAGCTTTGTACAGTTCCACCGGTACATCGGCCAGCTTTGTGAAGGTGCCGTTGGAAAAATGCCAGAATTCCCGGCTCACCGAAAGCTGCAACACCGGTGAGGTGACTTTCTGGAAGCTGCCACCTCCGAAATAGCCATTGCTGAAGAAAGCCCCTTCCGTGGGTGCGGAAGGCAGGAAGTAAGTGATGCGCTGGTAATTGTTTTTATTGATGGAATGCAGGGCACTGGTCATGTGGCCCATGGCAATGCCAAGCCCGTACACGAAATTGTCTCCATCTTCAAAATAGACATGGCGTTGGTTGCGCTCGTTGTCGTCGAGTTCGGCCAGTTGGGTCCACTCACCGATGATGAATTCAAAAGGATCGGCAAAAGAAAGGGTGTCACCCTGGGCCACCACCCGGATGGTGATGGTGGGGTCATCTGACAGGGGCGGAGCGTTGAAAGGAAGAATGGCCTCGGCAATGACCGCTTGAGGAGGTATCATCAGGTTGTTCCACAATATCTTCGCATCGGCCGTCAGGTTTACCCCTTCGATGGTGATGGGCGTTCCGGAAATGCCTTCCTTCGGATAAAAGTCGAGCAGTTGGGGGGATACGGTTTCAAAACTGAGCACATTCCCCGTTTTGGTTTCGCCGTTTTCCACCAGAAATGCCCGGCAATAGTAGTTGTTTCTGATGTTCAGCTGGTGCACCTCCCCCACAAAGCGCCCCGGAATACTCCGCTCACCCAGCGATATGACAGTGGGATTCAGAAATGCATCCGTGGTATCTATGTGAAAGCCGTGATCCGTCACCTGCACTTCTCCCTGTGCCAGCACCCGGCCGGTCATGATGGCTGATTCGCCACTGGTGAATACGATCTCCTCGGTGTAAACATTGACATCCGTGCTCAATTCGTCAGGCTCACAGGACAGCTGCGAAACCACCAGCAAAGTGCCCAGAAAGGCCCATGACAGCGCTGGCAATTTGCGCATTGTGGAAGGTAGATTCATCGGGTAATACTTATGATTTCGATAGTTCTTCTGAGTGATTCGTCGCAAACGGCCCGCAAGATAGAACAATGGGCCGAATGCCGCTGAATTCCCGTTCTGAAGAATGCCGATTTGAAAGATGGAGGACAGGCGAAGGGCCATTGCTCCTGTTCTATTGGCCTTTGCGCTTTTCCTATCAGCCCAAAGCCATCGTTTTTCTTCTGGCGAAGCAGTGGGGTTGAAAGTGCCGGTAAATGAGCTCGTATCAGGCCAGGCAGCCGGTTGGTATCTTACTGGATTCGCAGGGCAGTGAACGCTGTCCATTCGCCCCGGCCTGTCCGCATTGCAAAAGAAAGTGGTACTGCCTGAATCCGGAGCAGTACCACTTTTTCCCTTTTTATTTCCTTCGGTAAAATTACATCTTCAACAAACTCAGCGATGCACGTTGCCGGCCGGTTCTCACCTCGAGAACATACCATCCGGAGGGCAACTCCGAGCAAGGTATCTGCACTTCAGGTTCCACAATGAGCTCAACATTCCGTATGATTTTACCGACGGAATTCCTCAAAACGAAGGTTGATCTTTGCCCGATATTTTCTTCGAAAACCACCTTCCATGCGTCGGTGGCGGGGTTGGGATAGGCAAAGAAGGCACTTTGTTCGGAAACTGTACCGGTGGCGTTGGGGCCATTCACCACAAACTGGCCCATCATGCCGGCATCTTCGTGGGTGAGCATGTGGCAGTGGTACATGTAGGGCACCTCGTCATCCGCAAAATCATTGAATTGTGTGATGAACCTGACGGTGCCTCCCATCGGCGGAACAAGCACCACGTCTTTTCTGCCTTGCAGGTATGCCGGGGGCGCCGCCCCGTTGATGTCGAGGATGTAAAACTGCACATCGTGGATGTGGAAGGGGTGCGCAATGCCGGACATGTTGGTGAGCTGCCAGATTTCAGTGTTTCCCAGGGGTATTTCGTAGTTGATCACATCGAGGTCGAAGCTGGCGCCATTGATGACAAAGGGGCCATTGGCCATACCGGCCGGCCCCATTTGCTGGGGCTGAAAAGTGAGGGTATGGGTCTTTTGAGCCTGTGCCTCGGGTATGGGGGTTTGGGCCACCAGGGTGGCAGGGATGCTCGTTACGGGATTTGCCGAAGGAGAAACAACGTCAATTCTCAAAATGTCAAAGTCGCTGCCGTTCAGTGGGTTATTGCTATAACCGGGGATGGTTGCCACGGGCATCGGGCTTGGGCTGGCGGCACCGTAAATGCCATTGGGCAATTCTGAGGCAAAGCTCTTGAGCCGGATGCTCTGGCCCTGCATTCCATCGAGGTTCAGCAGTATCTCTGCCCTTTCGCCCGGGGCCAGTTGCAGCCTTGTAAGGCTGAGCGGGGCTCCGAGCAAGCCTCCATCCGTTGCAATCTGGTAGAAGGTCATATCCCCCTCAAACCCCAACAGGTAAGCGCGGTCGGTAGAGCCATTCAACAACCGGAACCGGACCACCAGCGCAGGCGCTTCGAGGTAGGGGTCTATGGTGCCGTTTACCAGCATTACGTCATCAGCCGCAGTTTGCACGATAAACTGCCCGTCGGCATCAAATGCCCTCGATTGAATTACGAGGGGAAAGTCGTCGGTGCCGTAGCTGCGCGGCAGGTTCAGGGCCGCTTCGTCGTCGTCTTTCACAATGATGAATCCTGCAATGCCTTTGGTGACGTGCTCGGCAGTTTTCATGTGCAGGTGAGGGTGGTACCAGTAGGTGGCTGCGTGGTCCAGCACGGTGAACTGGGGCGACCAGGTGGTGCCGGGCGCTATGACGGTATGGGGGCCTCCGTCATTGGCGGCAGATACGTGCATGCCATGCCAGTGGATGGTGGTGGGCTCACCAAGGTTGTTGCTCACATTCATGGTGACGAAATCACCTTTGTTGAGGATGAGTGTGGGACCCAGCAGGCTGCCGTTTGCTCCCATGGTGTTGGTACTTACGCCCGGAAAAAACTCACGCGAACTGTTCTGAAGGTTTAGCTCAAAATTGTTTCCGGTGAGTACCGGAGGAATGGCCAGGGGGTTTTGAGACGATGAAAGGAAGGGAATGAGAAAAAACGCAAGAATGTAAATGGTCTTCATAGGCAGTGATTTCAGTTGTTTGAGTTCACAAAGTAAAGCGTCATGCCTCGAGCCATTGGTGACTTTCATCACCTGTCCTGGTAAGGGTTGGCTGCAATGCGAATAGTCGTTTTACCGAAGGAAAACCATGTTTTTGTGGGTTTCTCTGATCCCGGGGCAAGCTCGGGACCCGGGATTCGTGACGGCACCGGGGGACTCAACGATTAAAGGACACAGGCCGTGAGACGTTGAGCAAAAATGTCGGGCCGTATTCAAATGTATCGCCATCGTCGTCGAGGGTTCTTTGGGCGAGGGGAAGGCGGTAGCCGGGAGTGATCGTCAGGCCGTTTTTGAGAGAAAAAGTCAGGTTGACGGTCAGGTTCCAGGAAATCAGCCCGGAATTGGGATCATCCACTCCGTCCCACCTGGCCAGCGATTGGGAAAAATTGGCCAGGGTCAGCCGGGGTGTGAGCAGGCGGCTCAGGCGATATCCCAGGCTGAGGCCGCTGGTGGTCTCGGTTGGGGCCTTGTACCCTTTGTTGTTTTTGTAAAAGGGGAATTTGTTGATGGTGAAAACTGCCAGCGACAATTTCTCGCCCAAACCGGCGGCATAGTGAAGTTCCAGAAGGGGGTCAAATGTGCCGGAGCCAAACTGGATGTGCAAGTGTTTGTTGCCCTGCTCTCCGGCTGTCAGGGGGTTTTCTTCTGTTCTTCCGGTGGGAAGCGATGTGCCCAGGGCAAAGTCGAGTCTGCCGTTTTCAAAAAGAAAGCCGTTGCGGCGATGGGCGATGAGCAGCCGCAGGTCGCTGATGCCCGTGTAGGTTTTGCTTCGGTGGTGTATATCCCGGTTGCGGAGTATGGCCTCTTTTTCGGTCGTTGTGACGGGGAGCGGGTATTCTATGCTGGCGTTCTGAATTTTTACGTCATAAGGTATTCGCAGCCAGGCCGACCAGTTTTCGGCAAATGTGTACTCCAGAGAAGATTCCGTTCTTACGAAATCCAATTCCACCACATGGTTGTGCAAAGGCACCTCGATCACATCACCCTCCGGGGAAAGGCCCTTGAAATTGGGATGTCCACCCTGGTAGTCGAAGCCATTGGTTAGGTTGAGCGTGGTACGGAACTGACCCTTGTGAAGCGTATCCAGGCCTGCCTCAAGTTTTTCACTGCTTTGCAGGGCAGGGTTGCTGCAGGCGGGGCAGGCCTGGGCGTTTGCCCGGTTGCTTGCCAGCCAGCTCAGCAATGTTGTCAAAAAGAACACGGAAATTTTCGCGATCGGATCCATAGCTGCAATGTTATTGGGAGATGATGGCCTCCACTTTTTCAATGTTGTTGCCAATTACTTTGCCGAGCAGTTTTCCTTTTTCATCAAAAATGAGCGTAAACGGCAGGGAAGGCATCTGGTATTCCTCAGTGAGTTGTTGACCGAGTTCGGAATCCCATTTTACAATGTCAACCTCACGCAGGGCCAGGTTGGGATATTTGAGAAGCAGGCGTTCCACTTTCGGAGAATAAATTCGGCAAGGGCCGCACCATTTTGCCGTAAAATCGAAAATAGTGATTTTGCCGGGCACCGCTTTTTTCTTGAATTTGATCTTTTGGCCTGGTGGCAAAGCCTCGATGTCCAGCCCGGCTTTTTCTTCTTCCTTCAGCGGTCTTACGAGGGATTCCCCCGGCAAGAGCGCTTCAAAATTGGAGTATTCATACAACCTTTTTTTCAGGTCCCCGGCGGTAATGCCCTCCTCCACCACCACTGTGGCTTTTTTTGAGACAAAATCCACCTTTGCACTGATAACGCCTTCGAAACTGAGTACTTTTTCAGCAGTTTCAGCGCAGGATTCGCAACTCATTCCCTCAACGGTAAAGTTGATTGTCTTTTGGCCGTAGGTGGCCGACGATAGCCAGAACGCCAACAGCGGGATTAAATACTTCTTCATGTTTTTTTGAATTAACAGGTTAGCAAAATCGAGGTGAACACAACCCGGTCCTAAAAGCCTTCAGAACGGAATCAATGACCGAAGGCACTTTTTGCTGTGCTCACAAAGCTAAATGGGTGGACAGGGGGGTAACCAAAGAATCGATCATTATTTTTCCTGGCTGTTGTTTTGGTTATTGTGCCGGGTAACTCTTTCCTCGATCTCTTTCAACTCCCTCAACTTCGCCGATAGTTCATCCAGGCCTAAATCGGGAAATTGATCTTTGATGAATTCAATCCTTCCTTCGTACCCACAATTGCCCGGGCAGGCGTCTATCAGGTTCACAATTTTTATGGCAAGTGCCTTTCGATACACTTCGTCCAACAACAGGAATTGAGCTTTTTCAAGCCCTTTCAGGGTGGCCTTGAATTGCAAAAGTATGTCCTCCGGATCCCGCTCCTCATCCAACATTTTGACAATGCCGTTGACCTGGCCTTCTATGCTTTTCAGGCGGTTCCTGATGTCTGCTGTCAAATCTTTTGGAAGCATGCGTGATTTTATTTTGTGAATAATGGGTGGAACGAAGTAGTTCAGAGCTTGTTTGGAATTTCATGCCTGATTCCCCCGATCCCAAAGCCGATGCCGATAATTGCTGGCATCGGCTTTCGGAATATCGGGGCAAAAAGTCATCTTACGTTTGAGTTGACTGCAAATGAAGTTGCTTGAGAGACCTGTCATGTCCTCCGGACAGGGCAGGAGTCGAGAGCGGCATATCAACCCCTCTAAACCCTATCCATTACCCACAAATCCACCATTCCGGTTCTGAGAGCTCTGCAAGCGTAGTGCACTCATGAAGTTACCGGGGCTTGAAAAAACATTTCTGAGTCCACTGCAAAAAGTGGTATTTCCAATTTCGACGGAAAGTTGATAAATAATTGAATGTTTAACCATCTAAAGTACAATCAACAACGCATCTCAAAAACCTAAAAAACCCATTCAAAAACCTCAAAAAACATGGGTTCCTTCGAAAATGGGGGTTTTTGCAGTGCACTCATTTCTTACCGCATCAAACATATTGAAACCCCTTGTTTCCTGTCCGGCGGCCAGACGGGCAACGAGGGGTTAGCGGATTAACCCCCAATCACATCAAACATCTTTACAGAGCATCAGCATCAATTTCAATTCACATCCCGAATTTGGTGCTAAAGCCATTCCTGATGTGATGTTTTGAATAGAAGTTAGATG
>JALWSS010000013.1 GCA_026993525.1 Saprospiraceae bacterium | reverse complement strand
AAAACGCCGTGGTCTCAGGTTGCAACTTCCAGTTGCGGCCTGAATTATCACACTCCCGATCCCGTCCCGATCCCGAAAGCTTTCGGGATTCGGGATTCGGGAGTCTCGGGATTTCCTCTCACAGAGACCACGGTGAACACAGAGAAAAAACGCCGTGGTCTCAGGTTGCAACTTCCAGTTGCGGCCTGAATTATCCCACGGTTTATTTCCTCTCACAGGGCCCACGGCGAACACAGAGAAAAAACTCCGTGGGCTCCTTGTGAGGCAAGCCCTTCGTTGGAGGCAACCTCCGCAACTGTTCCGGTCAGAACAATTCAAATTGCGGGACATCACTTCATTTGCCTCATGGAAACAACTGTTTTGATTTTTGCAGCACTGGCCCTGGCCTATTTCAACGGCGCCAATGACAATTTCAAAGGGGTGGCAACCCTTTTTGGAAGCCAAACCACTGATTACAAAAGAGCCATCCGTTGGGCCACCTTGTGCACCTTTTCGGGTTCTTTGGCGGCCATTTTTTTGGCGAAGACACTGGTGAAGAGTTTTTCCGGCAAAGGTCTTGTGCCTGATCTGACGGCTCAGATGCCGGCATTTATTCTGGCTGTACTTGCAGGAGCCATACTTGCCTTGTTGATTGCAACGCTCATCGGCATGCCCATTTCCACAACGCACAGTCTGGTTGGGGGGCTGGCCGGAAGTGGATTGGCATTGGCACCGGGACAAGTGAACTTTGGAGTACTCGGTTACGGTTTTTTGTTGCCGTTGCTTTTTAGTCCGGTAGCGGCTATTTTACTGGGTTACGTTTTTTACAAAGTTTGTCATTTTGTCAGAATGAGAACAGGCATCAACAAGGAAACCTGCATTTGTATTGGCGAGCGAATGGAGGTAGTGGCCAGCGATTTGAACTCGGCGGTTGCCTCGTCTTTTATCAGTCTGGAAATTGCTGATGAAGAATCCTGTGTGCAACGGTATGCCGGAAGAATATTCGGGTTGAATGCCCAGCGAATTGTTGACACGCTCCATTTCCTGAGTGCCGGCTGGCTGAGTTTTGCCAGAGGCCTGAACGACACGCCGAAAATAGCAGGTGCAATGCTTCTTGCAAGTGGCATTGGCCTCCAATCCAACCTGCTCATAGTTGGCCTTGCCATTGCCCTGGGGGGTATGATCAGTGCCCGTAAGGTGGGAATCACCGTAAGTAAGAAAGTGACCCCCATGAATGCCGGACAGGGCCTCTCGGCCAATGTAAGTGCAGCCTCGCTGGTTACTGTAGCCAGTATTTTCGGATTGCCCGTCAGTACCACCCATGTGTCAGTCGGGGCGATTTTCGGAATTGGTGTTCAGTCAAAAGGGGCCAACAACAAGATGATCCGGAACATTGCCCTGGCCTGGCTGCTGACCTTGCCGGTAGCAGCTTTGGGAAGTGCAATTGCAATTTACCTCATCGGCTAAACGAGCCCACCACCGCCAAAGCTTGTGTCATTGCGAAACCTCACGAGGGCTCTCCCATGTTGCGTTTTTAAAAAAAAATGGACTATTTTTCCAGCCGTTGACGGGGAAAGCGCAAAATTGTTGATCATTGTACCTTTCTCAGTTTTTCCAGCCGCTCTAACCAAATTGCACATACAGGAGAGAACTCAACCCATTTGCATCCATGATTATCAAAATGATTAGCCTGATCCTGGGTGGCGGTGCCGGCACCCGCCTGTATCCGTTGACACAGCAACGCTCGAAGCCCGCCGTACCTATCGGGGGGAAATACCGGCTGATCGACATTCCCATCTCCAACTGTCTGAACTCGGGTGTGCGCAGAATTTTCGTGCTCACGCAGTTCAACTCGGCCTCGCTGAACCAACACATCAAAAACACCTACCATTTCGACCATTTCAGCACCGGCTTTGTGGACATTCTGGCGGCCGAACAACGGGTGGGCAGCGAGCAGTGGTTCCAGGGTACCGCCGATGCCGTAAGACAGAGCATGCGGCACCTGGTGAACCAGGATTACGACTACCTGCTCATTCTCAGCGGCGACCAGCTCTACCAAATGGACTTTGAACGCATGGCCCGTTACCATGTGAACACCGGCGCCGATCTCACCATCGCCACCACACCGGTGTCGGCCAGAGAAGCCACCGGTTTTGGCATCATGAAAGTGGACCAGGACGGACTGATCGGCTCTTTCATCGAAAAACCCTCAATGGATGAATTGCCCGAATGGGCGAGTGAAGTTTCTGAAGAAAACCAAAACAAAGGCAGGCATTACCTGGCTTCCATGGGCATCTACATCTTCTCCAGAAAGGCCATTTTCAAGCTTTTCAAAGAGAATCCGGAAGCCATGGATTTCGGCAAAGAGATCATCCCGGCGGCCATCGAGGGAGGCTTCAAGGTGGCTTCTTTTGAGTACAACGGTTATTGGGAAGACATCGGAACCATCCGCTCTTTTTTCGAGGCCAACATCTCTCTGACCGACTCCCTGCCGGCTTTCAATCTTTACGACAACCGCCGCCCCATCTACACCCGTGCCCGCATGCTGCCTCCGAGTAAATTTTTCGGAACGGTGTTTCGCAAAGTGCTGGTGGCCGAGGGCTGTATCATACATGCCGAACGCATCGAGCGGTCCGTGATCGGTATCCGTTCCAGAATCGGGGAATACACCGTGATTGCCAATACCTTCGTCATGGGTAACGACTATTTCCAGCGCCTGGAAGAGATCACCGACGAAGGGCAAATCCCCATAGGCATCGGCAAGCACTGCATCATCGAAAACTGTATCGTGGATAAGAACTGCCGCATCGGCGACAACGTAGTCATCCGGGGCAGCCTGGATTTGCCCAACGAAGAAACCGACACCTATGCCATCGTTGACGGCATCGTGGTGCTCAAGAAAAGCGCCATCATACCCAGCGGCAGCCGGATAGGAGGATGATTTGGTGTAGGGAGTAGGGAGGAGGGAGTAGGGAGTAGGGAGTAGGGAGTAGGGTGTAGGGTGTAGGGTGTAGGGTTGCGGGCGGCCCCAAACTCTACACCCTAAACTCTAAACCATTCAACACTTAAGAAATGAACCACGGAAAAGTAATCTTTTGGTCAGTCACAGTGGCTCTTGGGGGCTTTCTGTTCGGTTTTGACACAGCCGTAATTTCAGGTGCCGAGGGCACCATACAACAATTGTGGGGCCTCAGCGAAGCCATGACCGGCTCCATGGTGGCATCGGCGTTGTGGGGCACCATCATCGGTGCGCTGCTGGGCGGTATGCCTGCCGACAGGTTCGGCCGGAAGCGAACCCTGTTCTGGATCGCCGTTTTGTATTTCGTTTCGGCAGCCGGTTCGGCGCTTTCGCAAAGTGTGTGGCAGCTCATGTTTTTCCGTTTCATTGGCGGTTTGGGGGTAGGTGCCTCATCAGTGGTGGCACCGATGTATATTTCCGAGATATCGCCTACCGGTCAGCGCGGCCGGCTGACGGCGCTTTTTCAGTTCAACATCGTTTTGGGCATTCTCATCGCTTATTTTTCCAACTACCTGATTGGCGGCGGCGGCGATGGCAACTGGCGTTGGATGCTGGGTGTGGAGGCCTTTCCGGCTTTTGCTTTCGTCATAATGATCGGCATGGTGCCACGAAGCCCGCGCTGGCTGGTGGTAAAGAAAGGCCTGATTGACGAAGCCCGGAAAGTGCTCGAAATCATCAATCCATCCACGGCGGAGGCCTCTCTCCGGGCCATTCAGGAATCACACATCGAGGGGCCCCGGGTAGGGCTGGGGCAGTTTTTCAGCAAACGCTATGCGGTGGTGATCTTCCTGGCCTTTCTGATTGCCATGTTCAACCAGTTGTCGGGCATCAATGCGGTGATCTATTACGCCCCCCGCATCTTTGCCTCCACCGGCATGGGGGTTGATTCGGCGCTGCTTTCCACCACCGGCATCGGTCTGATAAACCTCATTTTCACCCTGATAGGCATGTCCCTGATCGACAAGGCCGGACGCAAATTTCTGATGTACATCGGTTCGTTTGGGTACATCTTTTCGCTTTCGGTCGTGTCCTGGGCTTTTTACTCCGGAATGGCTGAGGGCAGCTACCTGGTGCCCATCATGTTGTTTTTGTTCATAGCCGCCCACGCCATTGGTCAAGGTGCGGTCATCTGGGTATTTATCTCAGAAATCTTCCCCAACGACGTTCGCTCTTACGGCAACTCGCTCGGCAGTGGCACACACTGGGTGTTTGCCGCACTCATTGCCAATGTTTTTCCTTTCTTCGAAAAAACCTTCGGCGGTGGCCCCATCTTCGCCTTCTTCGCTTTCATGATGGTGCTGCAACTGCTGTGGGTGTGGAAGATGATGCCCGAAACCAAAAACGTCTCCCTGGAAGAACTGGAAAAACGACTCATCAAGGAGTGAGCGCACTGTTGATCCCGAAGCCGATAGCTATCGGCTTTCGGGAGTTGATTTGTTGAAGTGTTGATTTGTTGAAGTGTTGAAGTGTTGATTTGTTGAAGTGTTGATCCCGAACTTGATTCGGGATTGGAATTGTTGATGGTTCTCCTCTCAACCCCTCTAACCCCCTCTAAACCCTATCGATTACCCACAAATCCCCATCACATCGGGAAATGCCTTTGCAACCCGACTTCATTGATTGTAAAAAAAACATTTTATACCTTGTTGCCTAAGCTGTGGCAAAAAGCTGTGATGACATCAGCCATCTTGTAACCCGCTGTTTTAACGGCGGGAATCTTGCCTGTACCCCTACACACATCCAACTTCTATTCAAAACATCACATCAGGAATGGCTTTAGCACCAAATTCGGGATGTTAATTGAAATTGATGCTGATGCTCTGTAAAGATGTTTGATGTGATTGGGGGTTAATCCGCTAACCCCTCGTTACCCGTCTGGCCGCCGGACAGGAAACAAGGGGTTTCAAGATGTTTGATGCGGTAAAGGATGCTTTTTCAAGCCTCGGTTACTTCATGAGTCAGAGCTCTCAGAACCGGAATGACGGATTTGTGGGTAATGGATAGCCCTCTAACCCCTCTCAACTTCTCTCAACGTCTCTAACCCCCAACCACCATGCACAAAATAACCGCAGTCTGTTTTGGCGAAGTGTTGTGGGACCTGCTGCCAGCAGGGGCCGTGGCGGGTGGTGCCCCCATGAACGTGGCCTGTCAGCTCAAAAACCTGGGCATTGCATCCAGCATGATTTCCGCTGTGGGTCAGGATGAGTTGGGCCATCAGTTGTTGACTTTCCTTCGGCAAAAGGGCGTTGACACCTCCCTCATCAGTACGGACCCCGGCTTGCCAACAGGCACCGTCAAAGTCAGCCTCGATGCGCAGGGCATTCCCAGTTACGAAATCGTACAGCCTGTGGCATGGGACAACATCGGGCTTTCAGAAGCTGCAACCCAGGCCGTCAGCAATGCCGGTGCCTTTGTATTTGGCAGCCTGGCTGCCAGAAGTGAAAAGACTTTGAATACGCTGACAGAACTGTTGTCCGTGGCTGCCTTCCCGGTTTTTGATGTGAACCTGCGGGCGCCGTTTTACGAAGAAAAAACCGTGGGTACCCTGCTGCAAAAGGCCCGCCTGCTCAAATTGAACGACGAGGAAATTGACATCCTCTGCGGTTGGGCAGGTTTCAAGGGTGATCAGCCGGAGCAGATGGAATTTCTGAAAAAGGAGTTCCAACTGGATGTCGTGGTGCTGACCCGAGGCGCCAACGGTGCCGCATTGCTGGACAACAGCGGCCTTTACGAACACAGCGGTTACCGTGTAGAAGTAGCCGACACCGTGGGCAGCGGCGATGCTTTTCTGGCGGGCTTTCTGTCGCAATGGCTGGGCGGTGCCGCCCCACTGTCCTGCCTTTCCTTCGCTTGCGCAACGGGGGCGCTGGTGGCCACACTTCCCGGTGGTACACCGGATATCAACGAACAAGGGGTCAGAGACCTGATGCATGGCTCCACCCCACGCCCCAAATGTTAAAATCCATCCCCACCCTTGCATCACCTTAAGAAAATACTTAATTTCCCCAGCACATCTGAAACGCTATACAAAGAGAAGGAATGCCAGTGGGACAGTGTAGAGAAGAAGACAGCATAGCATTTCCTTCAGAAAACACAAGGCTTTAACCCGCCACCGCCCGGTGGTGATTTTCTAATCCTAAATCCGTTTACTTATGAAAACTTTTGAATTTATTACCCCCCCCCCGCATTTGATTCAAATCGGGACTCCGCACTCAATGATTCGATTCAACAACTGTTCTTGCCATCGTCTGGTGGCAATAGGAGACAAAGGCAACGATTGCTGACAATCAGACTCGTGTTGCTAAGTTGCCTGATGTTCTTGTTTGCAATGAACGATTCCACAGCACAGATTGTATTTTGCAACTATCAGGGCCAATCAAATGATCCCTTACCTCTGGGAGCCTGCCCTGACGGCTGCCTTCAGGGAAATCCCAGCCCCGATGACCTACCGATCATTACCATTTACGCCAACTTTCACTTCATTCAGGATGAAAACGGAGATGGTAACTTCTACAGCCAGCCCGGCCCGTTCAATGGTATTGACAGAGTGAATTTTTTGCTCAGTGAAATGAATGCTCAATTGGCCAATTTTAGTGCACCTACGCTGAACAATGCAGCCCACATGCCGGATGCCAGGATCAGAATCGCACTCTACACTGAACCCTCCAATCAGAACGACCAGTATGGTGGAATCTGGTTCTGGAAAACTAAACCCACTGATCCCGCCCCCAACTTTGGTACCTGCTATACTACCAGCACTTCAAGCTACAAGAACAAGTTTTCTCAATATGGGGACAAGGTGTACGATTTTTTCTTCAATGAATGCTCATCCTCCTCGACACCCGGAACAGGAAGTTGTCCTCAAGGGTATACAAATGGTGATATTTTAAGTAAAAAGACTGCCGTCATTTGTGGCTATTACTACGAAAAACTGAACAATGTCCAAGTTGGTATTTATTATCCGAGGGTACTGCTCCATGAACTCTTTCACTCTTTGAGTTTACCTCATGCCTTTTATTGTGGTTCCTCAAGTATTCCTGATATCGATCCGGATTTGGAATGCAATGCGCAGGGAGGGGGATGTACGAACTCCCCAAATAATTTAGATGGCAAATGTGACCATTGGAATTCCGGAAGCAACAACTTGATGGGAGGTAATGGCTCCATGAGTGCCCTGACTCCCTGTCAGATCACAAGAGCCAGAAATCTCCTGTTGGCCAACCGTCCACCATGTATTTCAATTGATCCAGTCAGTCCAGGCGGCAATGACATCGTCATTGGGCCCGGAGAAGAACGCACCTGGACTTTCAGGCGGGATGTCGAAACCAACATCATCATCGAAGGTGGAGGCAGATTGAACATCCATACAGAAGTAACCATGGCACAGGACAAACGCATCCTTGTGAAGCCTGGAGGTGAGTTGTACCTCGACTGTGCCCGTATCAGACCCAACGATCAGTCAACTTCATGGCAGGGCATCATCGTACAGGGCAACCCCGCCCAGCACCAGTACAAGCTGTCCGGGCAGCGCTACCAGGGCTTCGTATCCTTGCAAGACGCCACCGTGGAGGGGGCCGAGGTAGCCGTGCGGTTATACGACCCAGCCGACCCGCTGGGCACCTCCGGCGGCGTGGTGGTGGCCACCAACAGCAGCTTTTACAACAACCGGCAGGCCGTTTCATTTACCACTTACCACAACTTCAACCCCCTCAACGGCAACAAGCCCGCCGGCAACCTGAGCCGATTCTCTGAATGCACCTTCGACATAGACAATGCATTCCAGGACGACATCAGCCTGTTCAGGGCCCATGCCTCGCTGCGCAATGTGGAAGGGGTGTACTTCACCGCCTGCAACTTCAGCAACAACAGCAATGTCAGCAACCTCTATCAGCGGGGATACGGCATCAGTGCCTTCCAGGCAGGCTTCAGCGTGAACGCCAAATGCACCTCCGGCCAACTGCCCTGCGAGGGCTACCAACGGGGCTCCTTCCGTGGCTTCGACACCGGCGTGAGGGCCAACCTCGGCAGTGCCTCCCCATTCCGCATCAGCCGCACCGACTTCAGCGGCAACGGCCGGGGCGTCTTCGCCTTCAAAAGCGACCTGGCATACATGGTGCTGAACAACTTCGAGGTGGGTAGCATGTACGAGTATTCCGACGGAAGCCCCTTCGCAGGCGCTCAACTCACCAACTGCACCGGCTACAAGGTGGAGGAAAACACCCTGCAGCCCCTGCCCTCGGGCCTGCCCGCCAACGCCAAAACCATCGGAATTCTCATCCAAAGCTCCGGACCACAACCCAACGAAGAGTACAAAAACTCCTTCGATGAACTCGACTACGCCAGCCTCTCGAATGGAGGTAACAGAGGGGCAGATAATACCGGCCTCCAGTACCGCTGCAACGACAACAGCGCCGGCAACCTCGCGTACGACTTCGCCGTGCCGGAAGAAAACTGGAACCCTTACGCTGGCGTGGCCGGCAACCAGGGCTCAGCACAGGAAGCCGCTGGCAATTCCTTCAGCCCCATGCCCGCACTGCCCGAATCACACTTCCTGAACCAGGCGGCTCCGCTGACGTATTATTACAAGTCTTTTATGCCAATCGCAGTCTCGAATTCAGTACAAGTTGTTCAATCTACTTCAGACAACCAATGCCCCTCCAAGCTCCCCGGCAAAGAGGACAAACTTGGCGAGAACGAAAAACAGCAGTACCAGTCGGAAGTGACCGGCAGCGGCAGCGCTCCCGAAAAGAGCTTTGCCGCCAACATGCTGGTGCGCGACTACCTGGTGGACACATCGGCCATTGACTACGACTCCGCCCGCCTGTGGCTGGCAGCCAAAGGGTACCTCTACGACCACTTCCTCATCGTGGACACCTGGCTGCAACAACAGGAACCCGACTCCGCCGAAACGGCCCTCGATGCCATACCCCAGACACTGACACTCCAGGGCCAGGACCAATTGGAATACAACTATTTCGACAGCCTGAAGACCTTGCAGATCAGCGCACAGCGCCAGGGCCAGACCGGACAACAAATGGCCGATGCCAACGAGACCATCCTGGCCGGCATCGCCGATGCGGGCGACTACTACGCCTCCGCCCAGGCCCAAAACCTGCTCAACGAGTACAAAGGCTACAGCTACCAGCCGGCCATTATTCTGCCCTCGGGTGGCCAGCAGGGGCTGAAGCTACCGGATGACATGAGCTATCAGCAGGTGGAAGGATTTCAGCTACGGGCCGTGCCCAATCCAGCCAAGGATTTTGTGGATGTGCATTACCGCCTCGACAAAAGCTACCCGAGTACCCGGGCCATCCTGACAGACTTGTCTGGCAAGGTGTTGCAGGGCATTGCATTGCCTGACAAGTCCGGTGTGCAGCACCTCGATGTCT
>JALWSS010000012.1 GCA_026993525.1 Saprospiraceae bacterium | reverse complement strand
CCGTTGACCTGCCAGTCCGGGCACTTCGTATTTCTTCTTCACCTCCTCGGGCAATGCGAAGAAAGCCCTGGACGCTGCGTAGAAATCGTCAATGAGTTGCTTGGGTATGCCGTGGTTGACAACGCCTACAAATCCAATTTCGTGAAAGGCTTGCCCCAGCGCTGCCACGAAATCTTTGCGCTGTTGTTCATCACCGGCGGTGAATTCTGACAAGTCAACCAGGGGTATTGCTCGGATGGGCATAGTTTAGAGTTTAGGGTGTAGAGTTTAGGGTGTAGGGTTGGAGCCAGGTAAAAGTACGGCAAGGTTTACATTTATCCTGCTCAATTCTTTTTGATCACAAAACATTGAATATAACGGATAGGTTCTGTTGCGGTTGCCTATGCGCTACCTTTGCAAGGTACGCAATGATTCCATATTCCTTATGGACCGAAAACAAACACAAATATATCCTTCGGAATGGGTTTACCACCTCATGTTTTGGGTGGTTTATTGGGTCTTTGCCAGCATGCAGGACGTGGTTTACATACCGCAGTTTCGCGAGAACTTCAATTTGCCCATGCTTTTCGGCTCTATCGGAGTCGTGTATTTCAACTACTATTACTGGATTCCGAAATACCTGATCAAACAGAAAAGGCACTGGTTTTACGCGCTCAGCATTTTCAGTATCATCGTCGTAAATGCGTGGGTGGTCATTTACATCATTCAACTTTTCAGCAAACAGACCGAGTTCTATTTCTGGGAGCGTGTTTTCACGCTCGGAGTGGATACCACAGTCCTGGTGGCTTTTACCACAGCTTTCAAATTCATTGTGCAATGGCACGAAAGGAACAATTATGCGGTGAACCTGGAAAAGAAAAACCTCGAGAATGAACTGGACATGCTGAAATCCCAGATCAACCCGCATTTTATTTTCAACACCCTGAACACGATCCATTTTTTGCTGGAGCAGCAGGAAAGTGAAAAGGCCAAGGAAGCGCTGCTGAAATTTTCGGACACGCTGAGCCACCAATTGTACGATTACAACAAGGACCTCATAGAACTGGACAAAGAAGTTGATTACCTGAAGAACTACATTGAGCTCCAGAAACTTCGTTCTGATGAGGAACTTCTCGACCTGCACGTTTCATTGCCCGAAAGGGCGAACGGGCATAAAATAGCGCCTATGCTACTGATCCCCTTTGTTGAAAACGCGTTCAAGCACGGTTCCAACTCAAAGGGCTATTATGTGTTGGTTGACCTGAAAGTAGAGAATGGGATGCTGCATTTCAGAACCGAAAACACGGTGAACCCCAACAAGCGAACATTGCGAAGCGAAAGTGAAGGAGGCATTGGCCTTGTGAATGTCCAAAGGCGCCTGGAACTGACCTATCCCGGGCGCCATGCGTTGCAGCTCTCCAATAGTGATGGGCGTTACAAAGTAGATTTAACAATCCAATTGAATGAAGATAAGTTGCCTGGTCATTGATGACGAACCCGTCGCCCGCAAAGGGCTGGCGCTTTATGTTGAACAGACTCCTTTCCTGGAACTGGTGGGCACCTGCAAAAGTGCACTGGAAGCCACTGCCATTGTGCATGAGCAGGAGGTAGATTTGCTGTTTCTTGACATTCAGATGCCCGAGCTCTCAGGCATTGATTTTATGAAGTCCCTGGACCAGCCACCGGCAGTGATATTTACCACCGCTTACCGGGATTATGCCATCGAAGGGTTTGAACTGAATGCCCTGGACTACCTGGTGAAGCCCATTTCTTTTCAACGTTTCCTCAAAGCTGCCAATAAAGCACAAAGCCACTTTGAGATGCTCAGGCAGCAAAGTCCGGTTGCAACAAGCACAAAAGATGATTATTTCTTCATCAAATCCGACGGACAGTTCATCCGCATCAAACTGGAGGACGTACTCTATTTCGAATCGGAAAAGGACTACGTTTTTATTTACACCCGGCAGAAGCGTTACCTGACCTTGCTGTCGCTGAAACAATTGGAAAAAGAGCTTCCCGAAGACCGCTTCCTCCGGGTGCATCGCTCTTTTATCATTTCATTGGACAAGGTGGAACTGATGGAGGGAAACCAGGTGCTTATTGCGGACCGGAAAATACCGGTCAGCCGCACCTTGCACGAAACCATCTACAACCGGTTGATTGCCGGAAGACTGTGGAAAAGGGATATGTAGGGTTTAGGGTTTTTGGTGGTTTTTTTTCCCGGGACGTCGTTTGATCCACGTTTACTAAACCTCCAAAGGTTTAGTAAACGTCTAAAAATCCATTTGTCAGTTTTTCTGTCTTGGGATTGGAAATACCACTTTTTTCAGGGCGCTCAGGGTTTGAGGTCCAGGTTGGCAAATTTTGCCACCATCACCACGGTTTTTTCATCTTCAAAAGCCTTCTTCATTTCTTTCTTCAAAACATCCATAACGAGGTCGTAATCACCAAAAACCTGGGTGCTCATGGTGTTGGTGCTGACGCTGATCCCGTCGCAGGCCTTTAGCCTGTTGATGAATTTCAGGATAGGGGTGCCGTATTCTTCGGCAAGGGGATACATGCTGAGCTCAACTGAGATATTCATGCGCTTAGTTTAATTCAATCAACTGTCTTCCAAAACAGGCCACAAAGATTCAACATTCACCATAATTTGCCCAGACCACCTTTGTAATGAATAGTTCTCTTACTTTTACAGCGTCCAAATTGTTTTGGAGAACGACGATCAGGAAAGACGCCTGTTAAAGTGAAAAGGAATTTGGTCTTTGGATATAAATAACTGCCGCTGTAGCGCGTTGGGGAGAACGGGAGAAGCGGGGACTCAGCGGAGGATTTAATTCAGTTTTGATTTCAATTGGCATCAGCCATGATCCGAGTGTGCAGCACTTTGCACCATTGCGGAATAAAAAGTACCATTTGAAGCGCTCACTGAAAGAGCCGTTCATTTCACTTTCAGTTTTTCCTGTTCACATATTGGTGCCGCAGATGCGGCAATTAAACCGGATCAGAATTGCAGTTTCGGGAAATACATGGTCAGTCAAGGGCAAAAAACAGTCTGTTGTCCATGGCTTCCGGAGGGAGGCTTCCGCATGCCGTCATGCTGATTGGGAGTCCGGGCAGCGGTGATCTGGCCCTCGCACTTGCGTTTGCGCAGTATGTTCTTTGTGAGAATCCAACACCGGAAGATTCCTGTGGTCAGTGCCGGCATTGCCTGAAGGCGGCGCGGCTGATCCATCCGGACCTTCACTTTTCCTTTCCCACAGTGGGCAAAGATGTCAGAAGCGATGAACAACTTTCTCAATGGCGCAAAGCAGTGAGTGAGAACCCCTTTATGAATGTCAATGACTGGCTGGAGGGCCTGGATGCGGGAAACAAGCAGGCCAACATCAACAGGACTGAATGCCTGCAGGTCATCAAAAAGTTGAGCCTGAAGTCCTTTGAGTCGCCTTACAAGGTGTTGGTGATGTGGCTGCCCGAGTACATGGGCAGGGAGGGCAACCGCCTGCTGAAGCTCATCGAAGAGCCCCCGGAGAACACGCTTTTGGTCTTTGTTGCCCAAAAAGAGGAACTACTGTTGGGAACCATCGTTTCAAGGTGCCAGTTGGTGCGGGTGCCCCGGCTCAGGGATGAAGAGGTTGCGCTGGCCCTGCAACAGTTGAAAGCATTGCCGAAGGAAAAAGCCGAAATGCTGGCCCACCTTGCCGATGGCGATCTGAACGATGCCATGAAACTGAGTGAGAACCAGGAGTTTGCCTTTTCTGATTTATTTGTCTCCTGGTTGCGCCATTGCTACACCGGCAATGGTGTGGAGATAGCAGGAATGGCCGCAAAGATCTGTGAATTCGGCCGTGAAGAACAAAAGCAGTTTTTGCAGTATGGACTCCACTTCCTTCGGGAAATGACGCAGATAAAATTGACAGGAGATGTTTCCAGGGCAAGATTGCTGGAAGCCGAACAAAAGCCAGCTCAAAATCTTGCCGGCTTGTTGAGTGTTGAGCAACTCGATGAAATGAGCCGCTTGCTCAGTGATTGTGCCTATTGCGTTGAGCGCAATGCCAATCAGAAATTGTTGTTTCTGGATGCGTCTATCCGGATGCACAAATTATTCAAAATGAACCGCCAGCCGGTTAAGGGCTGACGGAATTGACAATGACCGGATCCGGTATGCAAGTATTTGGATCTGCAAAATGATAAGAACCATGGCCTGTGTTGGGTGTGATGTAAAAACAAAAGATGGAACGCCATTGGGTTGCCGAAGCAACGGCAACTGCTCAACGGGTGGGTGCAACCGCCTGAATACCTATGATTGGCTTACCGCACTGGACATTGAAGACGTAGAACCTTTTTACGTCGTTGAAGTCAGCTTCAAGAATGGAGCCCGGAAAGGGTTTTTTTATAACCAACCCTACACCAGGGCCACAACAGGTGACCTGGTAGCTGTGGAGACCAATTCCGGCTTCGACATCGGATGTATCACGCTTTCGGGTGAATTGGTGAGAACCCAAATGCGAAAGAAGCGCGTTCCTGAGGATGGGTATTTTCCGAAGGTAATCAGAAAGGCCAATGAGAAAGACAAGAAAAAACTGCAAGAAGCCCGCGGCCGGGAAAAAGAGGTAATGGTGAGGGCAAGGGCCATTGCCCGTACCCTGAAACTGAACATGAAAATCGGGGATGTTGAATTTCAGGGCGATGGACGAAAAGCCACTTTTTACTATACCGCCGACGGCCGTGTGGATTTCAGGGAACTCATCAAGCATTTCGCCAGAGAATTCAAAGTGAAAATAGAAATGCGCCAGATCGGTGCCCGGCAGGAGTCAGCACGGATTGGCGGCCTGGGGCCTTGTGGCCGTGAGCTTTGCTGTTCAACCTGGCTCACTTCTTACCGCACGGTGTCAACCGCAGCGGCCCGCTACCAAAACCTGGCCATCAACCAGGCTAAATTGTCGGGGCAGTGCGGCCGGCTGAAATGCTGCCTCAATTACGAACTCGACACCTACATGGAGGCCCTTTCCAACTTCCCTGACGATTCCGAAAAGCTGCAGACGAAAAATGGAACGGCCGTCCTGGTCAAAACGGACATCTTCAAAGGCCTCATGTATTATACCTATGAAAAAGGAGCCGCCAGAGGCAGGTTGTTTACCCTGGATCTGGAAAAGGTTCGCTCGGTAAGGGATATGAACAAAAAAGGAGAACTGCCTGAAGACCTGGCAGAGTTGCAAATAAGCCTTTCGTCGTTCGGCGATGAACCGGAACACGATTACGAAGATGTTACCGGTGTAATTGAATTGCCTCCGGAAGAGCGGAAACGACGCAGAAACAAAAGGAGAAAGAAAGGCCGCAGTAGTGGCCACAATGGCAACCGGCAGAATAAACCGAATGACAGAAAGGAAGCTCCCTCCAACCAGCAAAAAAACGATGGCCAGAACAGGAGAGGAGACAACCGCAACACGCGGAAAAACCGCGGAAGAGGCAGAGGAAGAAACCGCAACCGGAACAATGACAACAAGGACAACAAGTCGTGATCCGGCATTTTGCAAACACCATTGATCCCAAACGCAAACTCCAACTTTTATGAACTACGATGTGACGGTAATCGGCTCCGGTCCCGGTGGCTATGTGGCTGCCATCCGCTGTGCGCAGCTTGGCTTCAAGACGGCTATTGTTGAAAAGTACAGCACCCTGGGGGGCACCTGTTTGAATGTTGGTTGCATTCCGTCAAAAGCGCTGCTCGATTCTTCAGAGCACTTTTACCAGGCGGTACACGATTTTGAAGAACACGGCATTTCCGCCGGCAACCTGAAAATGGACCTGGCCAAAATGATCGGGCGGAAAAATGATGTGGTGAACCAGAATGTGAGCGGCATCAGCTACCTGATGAAAAAGAACAAAATTGATGTTCACCACGGGCATGCTTCCTTTGTGGATGCCAATACCATCTCCATTGCCAAAGGCGATGGAAAAACAGAGGAGATTAAAAGCAAAAAAATCATAATCGCCACAGGTTCCAAACCCATCGTTCCGGAAGCGTTCAATTACGATAAAAAGCGGGTCATCACCTCCACAGAGGCATTGAACATCACCAAAATTCCCAAACGAATGGTGGTCATCGGAGGGGGTGTCATCGGTTTGGAGCTGGGCTCTGTTTACGCACGCCTCGGCACAGAAGTGGAAGTGGTAGAGTTCCTCGATCGCATCATTGCGACGATGGACAAGGATTGCAGCAAAGAGCTGATGCGCTCTTTGAAAAAACTCGGGATGAAGTTCCACCTCAAACACAAGGTCAATGCAGTGAAACCTTCGGCCAGGGGGGTAAAAGTGGAAGTGCAAAAACACAACAGCGACGAGACCTTCACCCTCTCTGCCGACTACTGCCTGGTGGCCATCGGCCGACGGCCCTACACCGAAGGGCTGGAGCTTGAAAAAGCCGGAGTCAAGGTGGATGAAAAAGGAAAGATCATCGTTGACGAACAGCTGCAAACCAACGTGACCGGTATCTACGCCATTGGCGATGTGGTGCGGGGCGCCATGCTGGCCCACAAGGCCGAGGAAGAAGGGGTGTTTGTGGCTGAGACTTTGGCCGGCCAGAAGCCACACATCAATTACAACCTCATTCCCGGGGTGGTTTACACCTGGCCGGAAGTGGCCGGTGTCGGCAAAACCGAAGACCAGCTCAAAGCGGAAGCTGTGCCCTTCAAAGTGGGCAAATTCCCCTACAGAGCCCTGGGCAGGGCCCGTGCCAGTGGAGATCTGGACGGGATGGCCAAAATACTGGCGCACAGAGAAACAGACGAAATCCTCGGCGTGCACATCGTGGGGGCCCGGGCCGCTGATATGATTGCAGAAGCGGTGGCACTGATGGAGTTCAGGGCCTCAGCGGAAGACTGCGCCCGTATGAGCCACGCACACCCCACATTTACCGAAGCGATAAAGGAAGCAGCGCTGGCTGCCACGGATAACAGGCCGATACACCTGTAATCTTCAGGAAAACGCAGATGGGTGCGGCATTCGGGCAGGCTCGGGTGCCGCATTATTTTTTGATCCTGACCATCCTTCGGTCGTAACTGAGACCCGTGAAGATGCCCAGGGCGTTGGCATCGCCACTTACATTGGAGATAATGGAGCTCGGCTGTCCGAACGGGTTGCCATTGGCATCAATGGCGTACTGCAGGCTCTCCAGAAAATCAAAGTAGCTCCGGTCAATGTGAAAGATGGTGGTAAAAACCGTGTCCCCTTCTTCAAAATCGAAGCCCGTTCCGAAGACAATCTTATTGTCGTCAACAAAATCATCGAAGGTGGTGAAGTCCTGGTCGGGAATGGAATCCAATGAACCGTGGTGCAGCATCCTGCGGTAGTAATCCTTTGAATTTGGGTCGTCGGTCAGGTAGGTAAGTACCCTTGCCAGAGAATCTTTTTCTTCGTTAAACTCCACCACGACGCTGTCAATGGGAACAACGGGCAAAATGCGGGTGGTGGCGCTGATGTGCTTTCCATCCGGCGTGGTGATCTCGAGCTCGAAGTCGTTGTCGTAATCGGCGGGCACCAGTTCATCGTTGTAGTAGTTGAAAATTTTCTTCGTAAATGGATTGAGAACCAGGCCGTTGGTCAACAGATGGGTTTTGCCCTGGTAATTGATCAGCACTTCGGCGCTGTCCACCAGCAGGGTTTCTACAAAACCTTCCAGGTCAGAAGGAAAAGGCTCAAAATAGGGGGCACTTCTGGTCAGCAACAGGCTGAAAGGCTGCCCGGGTTCCAGGTAACATTCCACCACGTACTGCGGCTCGTATTCCGGAAGGTTCAGGTCAATTTCTTTTTCCAATGAGCCACAGGCTGCAACTGCGGCAATGAACAGAATTGCTATGAGGTATGACAGGTATTTCATTTCAGCTTGGTTTTTTTCAGAATTTAAAATTCCAGGTTAAGGAACCGAGAATGGGGAAAAGCGAGACCTGTTTGGCTTTAATCCCTGTTGGGATTGCCAGGGGCTCCGATTCCGGATCTACGTTGTCTTCGTATTGCGGCTCCAGGTAAAGGAAGAAGGCATTCCGCCTGTTGGTGAGGTTGAAGACGCTCAGGGTCAGGTCGCTTTCACCCCACTTCGGAAAGAAGCGGTACACCAGCCCGGCATCCGCCCGGAAAAAGTAGGGCAGCCTGAATGCGTTGCGCTCCCCGAACACCGGAACGATGGGTTGAAAATCCGCCCCGTAAACATCCTGAAATGCAAAGCGGCCAACGGGCAGCCAGGTGCGGTCGCCACTGCCATACACAGCCGTTCCGGAAATGGTGAGCCGTTTTGACAGGTCGTACATCAGCACCAGCGAGAGGTCATGGCGGCGATCGTACCGGGGAAAGTACGGGTTTTGATCCCCACTGAAAGTACGGGTTTCATCCACGGGTTTGAAACCGGTTCGTTTGACCAGTGCCAGGGTGTAGCCCAGCCAGCCTTTGAGCTTGCCTTCCTGCTTTTCGATGCCGAACTCCATTCCATAGCCGTATCCCCGGCCGATGGCAAATTCGTTTTCGAGCTCATTGTTGGCGAAGAGGTGGGCCCCGTCCACAAAGTCCACCTGTTTGCCGAAGCGCTTGTAATAAAATTCCTGGGTGAACAAAAAATGCTCGCTGAGCAGGTATTCCCAGCCGAGCGCCACCTGGTCGGAGTTTTCCGGTTTGATGGTTTTGGTGGTGGGGTACCAGATGTCCGTAGGCAAGGCTATGCCGGAAGTGCTGACCAGGTGCAGGTACTGATACATTCTGGCGTAACTTCCTTTCAATGACAGGTTGGGATTGACAGAATAGACGGCCGCCAGGCGAGGTTCCACCCCGCCGGAAAATTTGCCTTCATTCAGAAAACCCGAAAAGCGCAGCCCTGCATTGAGCTTCCAGGAGGTGCCGATTTCCATTTCGTCAGAAAAGTACAGACCGAAGGAAGCCGCGTTGAAATCATTCCCGCCGGAAAAAGAAACCGAACCGTCATCGCTGCCGGCTTTGAGCCTTCCCACACCAAACCAGTGGTAGGTTGCATTTCCGCCAAAACGCAAAGTGTTGTTGGAGTTGAGCGAGTAGTAGTAGTCTGATTTCAGGTTGGCATCGCGTACGTTGGAGCCCACTTTGAAAGAAAATCCGGTCACTTTCGTCTCTATGTTGTATTCGTAGTCGGAATAGGTGAAGGTGAGGTTGTGGAACAGTTTGTTGTTGAAAACGTGGTTCCAGCGCACGGTACCGGTGTTGTTGCCCCAGTTGAAACTAAAGTCGAAAAAGTCGCCTTCAAATCCGAAAACATCCTGCCCGAAGTATCCGCTCAGAAAGAGCCGGTCTTTTTCTCCGGCAGAGAAATTCACCTTGGTATTGAGGTCGTAGAAATAGTAGTCGGGAATGGGGGAATATTCTTCGTTGTCTTCGTTGGCCTTGTTGATCTGCCGGGTGACGATGTCCACATAGGTGCGTCGGCCTGAAACGATGAAAGAGGCTTGTTCTTTCCGGATGGGGCCTTCCACCGTCAGCCGGGAGGTGATCAGGCCGATGCCTCCGGTACCGTGGAAGGAGCGGTTGTTGCCTTCTTTCATCCTCACGTCAATCACGGAAGAAAGCCGGCCACCGTACTGTGCCGGAAAACCTCCTTTGTACAGTTTCAGGTCCTTGACGGCGTCGGTGTTGAACGTGCTGAAAAAACCGAAGAGGTGGTTGGCGTTGTACACCACCGCTTCGTCCAGCACGATGAGGTTCTGGTCTGCGCCGCCGCCCCTGACAAAAAGGCCCGTACTTCCTTCTGAACCGGAAGGAATGCCAGGTTTGAGTTGAATGGTCTTCAGAATATCGGTCTCACCCATGAAGGCAGGGATCACCTTCACTTCTTTGGTGCTCAGTTCTTCCACGCTCATCTCTGTACTTCTGAGCGACTCCCGGAAGGAATTGGCTTTTACCACTACCTCTGCCAGTTGCACACCGGTGCTCAGCGCGGCATTGAGCCTGATATTTTCCTTCGGTAAAATCCGGAAGAGCCGGGGCTGATAACCCACATAGCTGAACTCCAGGGTCAGGCTGTCATTTCCCGAAGGAACCGGGAGTGCGTAAAAGCCGTATTCGTTGGTGCTGGTGCCAAGCGAAGGATTTTCAATGACCAGAATGGTGGCACCAATGAGTGTTTCACCGCTTTCAGCGTCAATGACGGTACCACTTATACTTATCTCCGGGGGTGCCGTGTTTTGCGAAGACAAAACAAATGCGCATTGGACAGCGACAAGAAGAATGAACAATTTTCTGAGCATTCGGGGCCGGGTGTAATTTGATGGATGAATTCTGAAGGCAGCGAAAGTACCTGCCGGCAGCATGAACTTCTTACAATATTATACCAATGGAGTTCAGGTTTAAACCAAAGGTCTTCGTCTGCCAGACGCCAAAGTTAGGCAATACCCCAACGGAAGAATTCGCAGCGCAGCCTTTTCGCATGGCAAAGGATCACTCCATTTTTTTGAGGAACCTGCGCAGTTTTTCTATTTGCTGGTTGGAGCCGATGACGATGAAACTGGAACCTGGTTCGAGCGCGGTATCCGGACCCGGGTTGACAATGAAGTTGCCGCCTGGAGTGATATATCCAATGATGTTGGTGCCGGTTTGCTGGCGGATGTGAAGGTCTCTGATTGACTTGTTTTTGCAATGAATGGGCGCTTGCTCATAGCTGATTTCTTCAAAAAGGATATCCGCTTCATTTTCACGGCTGATCCTCGAAAAGAACTCTGTGGCACCGGGCTTGCTCACCAGGGTGGCCATGTAAAAGCCACCGATCTGCTCGGGCATGATTACGTGGTCTGCCCCGGCCAACTTCAGCTTTTTGATGGATCGGGGCGAGTTGGCCCTGCTGATGATGTTCAGCTTTGAATTGAGCTGGCGGGCAGTGAGTACCACATACAGGTTTTCTGAGTCGTCCGGCAAAGCGGCAATCAGCGCTTTCGCATGGGATATTCTGGCTTCGACAAGCGCCTCATCGGTGGTGGCGTCTCCCTGAACGTACAGAATCTTGTCATCGCTGAGTTGGATGTCTTCCAGCACTTCGGTGTCGTGTTCTATTACCACAAACGGCATCTTGTGAAGCAGGAAATGCTGAACCATTTCTTTTCCGTACCGGCCATGACCACAGATGATCACATGCTCATTGAGCTTTTGGATGTTCTTTTTCATGATGTTGTGATACATACGATTGAATAGCTCTCCGTTGATGACGTAATAAGAGAAAACAGAGAGGAGATAAGCAAACAAGCCTACGTTTAAGATGATGTACAGTGAGGTGAACAGATGACCGTTGTCAGAAAGCGGTCGCACTTCTGTGTATCCGACCGTAGAGACGGTGATTACAACCATGTAAATGGCCTCGATCAGGTTGTATCCCTCGAGGTACATAAACCCGGAGATGCCTAACGAGACATCGAACACAAAAAGGAAAAGTGCGATCCGGCCACTGAGGATTCGATGAGATATCTTATTCAACTTGGCTTCCGGAAGAGAGAGTGCATTTTTAATCGTGGTTCTCATCAAAGTGATTTGTTGGCGTGTTCCAGGCAGCGTTTAGTCCGGCAATTTCCTGATTCTCTGGTACTCAGCCCGGTAAGTTTTGTTGCCTTTGCAGGCCATTTCGGTTGTCTTTTTCATCCGGTGGCCGGGATTGGGGTGCGTGTCCGGAAATTCAGGGGCTGTGCTGCCCTGTCCTTTCATTTTCCGGAAGAAGGCAAGCGCCCCGTTGGCCTTGTTGTCCGTCGGACAAAGATAGTTAACTGGTAATCGACGGTTTCACCCTCGTGCTCCCGGCTGAAGCGCAGTGTGGCCTGGTACGGGTCAGGTTGCCTGGTCATGCCCGGGTCGTTCAACAGGGTCACCTGTTGGGTGGAGTGGCGGCGGGCTGCGTAAACGAAGCCGGGGCCCATGATTCCCGCCGGGTACTCATCTGCGCCGGGTAATTCAACGGTGCCGGTAAAAGTACTTTGGTCACTTTCTCCGGTAAAAGTTTTTTTCGGCCTTGCCAAATAATTGAGATGGAGCCTGGCTTGTTCTTCCTTTCGGGTGAACAAAGGGTTAAGTCTGGCAGGAATCGTGTATTAACCCGCCTTCTTTCATGATATTTGCCGGATTCAGCAAAAAACGGAATCACCATGCGACTGCTTATTACCCTCTTTCTTTTCCTTCTCACATTTTTTTCTTCCTTCGGTCAAAAACCCCAGCGCCTGTCAAGCGCAGACATTTACGACGAAATAAAAGAACTCCAGGTGCTCGGTTCAGCCCTCTATGTGGCTGCCCATCCGGATGATGAAAATACGCGCCTGATATCCTGGCTGGTCAACTCCCAACACATCCGCACCGCCTACCTTTCGCTGACCCGTGGCGACGGGGGCCAAAACCTGATCGGAACCGAGATAGCGGAGTTGCTCGGCGTGATCCGCACGCAAGAGCTGCTGGCCGCAAGAAGGCTGGACGGCGGCCATCAGTTTTTCAGCCGTGCCAATGATTTCGGCTACTCCAAGCACCCGGATGAAACGCTCCGTATGTGGAACAAAAACGAAGTGTTGAGTGATGCCGTAAGGGCCATTCGGCGCTGGCAGCCCGATGTCATTATCACCCGGTTTGATCCCAACTCTGCCGGCAGAACCCACGGTCATCACACAGCTTCGGCCATGCTGGCACTGGAAGCCTATGAACAAGCCGGCAACCCCAATGCCTATACCGACCAGTTGACGGAGCTGGGCACCTGGCAACCCCGCAGGATATTTTTCAACACCTCCTGGTGGTTTTACGGCAGCCGGGAAAATTTTGAAAAGGCCGACAAATCCAACATGGTCACAGTGGATGTGGGCACCTACTTCCCACTGAAGGGAGAATCAAACAACGAGATAGCTGCGGAAAGCAGGTCCATGCACAAGAGCCAGGGTTTCGGTTCCATCGGAACCAGGGGCTCGCAGGAGGAGTACCTGGACCTGTTGCGGGGGGATATGCCCAGGGACCCAACCAATATTTTCGATGGCATCAACACCACCTGGTCGAGGTTGGAAGGCGGAGAGGAGATTGGCAGATTGCTCAGGCAAATCGAGCTGGATTACCGGCACGACAATCCTGCGGCCAGTGTGCCAGCTTTGTTGCAAGCCTATGCAAAGATGGGCCAACTGCCCGACAGCTATTGGAAACGGACCAGGATGGAAGATACCAGACGGGTCATCGAGGCATGCCTCGGTTTGTTTGCCGAAGCAGTGGCGTCGGATCATTCGGCAACGCCCGGTGAAGAGGTGACACTCAACATCGAAATCATCAACCGGTCGGATATAGCCTGCCAGCTTGAAGGACTGAGAATCGTTCCGGTGGGATTTGACACTACCTTCTCGCTGAGCCTTGAAAACAACGTGGATCACCACTGGAGCCACACCCTGCGTTTACCGAAGGAAATGCCCTTCACTGCCCCATACTGGCTGGACAAACCCTGGCAATTGGGCATGTACCAGGTGGATGATCCTTCGCTCATTGGCCTGCCTGAAACACCCCGGAAATTCAAAGTGATGTTCAGCCTGATTGTGGCCGGCTTTCCGATGGTGATTGAGAAAGACGTGGTGTACAAATACGACGATGACGTGAAAGGCGAGGTGTACCGGCCTTTTGAGGTGACACCCCCGGTCTTTGCAAATTTTGAAAGCAAAGTGTTCCTGTTTACCACTGATGAGCCTCAGGAAGTCAGTGTACGCCTGCGTGCAGGCAAAGATGATGTAGCAGGTGAAGTGCAGATCTGCCTTCCGGAAAACTGGCGGGTGGAACCGGAAACCCTCGGTTTTGAATTGGAAAAGAAAGGAGAGGAAAAGCTGGTTACCTTTCTGTTGTACCCTCCCGCTTCGCATTCCGAAGGGAAGATAACTCCCATTGTGAAGATCGGTGAGGAGGCTTATACAAAAGCGCTGGTCAACATCGAATACGATCACATTCCGCCGCAAATGGTAGTGGAGCCTTCTGAAGCCAAAGTGGCCCGCATGGATTTGAGGAAGACAGGCTCTCGCATCGCTTACATCATGGGAGCCGGCGACCTGGTGCCGGAACACCTGCGCCAAATCGGTTACCAGGTGGATGTCTTGCCCGAAGAAGCCATTACTGCCACGACCCTGAAGGGTTATGACGCCGTGGTCATGGGCATCCGGGCTTACAATGTTTTGCAACGCATCCGGTTTTACCAGCCGGTATTGCTCGATTATGTCAAAAACGGCGGCACCATGGTGGTGCAGTACAATACCAGCAGAAGGATCAATTTGCCAGCCGGGGAACTGGCGCCGTACCCTTTGAAACTTTCCCGTACACGGGTTACGGTGGAAGAAGACCCGGTGAGTTTTGTCGCTCCCCAACACCCTGTGCTGAACTTTCCGAACAAGATCACCCAAAAGGATTTCGAGGGTTGGGTACAGGAACGGGGCCTTTACTTCCCCGGTGAATGGGCTCAGGAATTTACACCCATTCTGGAAATGAATGATCCTGGTGAAGACCCCGCACGTGGCAGCCTGTTGGTGGCCAAATACGGTGAGGGGTACTACATCTACACGGGTTTGAGTTTTTTCAGGGAATTGCCGGCGGGTGTTGCAGGAGCTTACAGGCTGTTTGCCAACCTGCTTTCAATTGGCGATGCCGAAAAACGCTGATGCACAGCTTTGGAGGGGTTCTCTCAGCAAAGTTCTTCCAGTTGGGAGAACTTTTTCAGCGTGATGATCTCCCATTCTTTTAAGACGGGTTTTACCTTCTTGAAGTCTTTGGCGGCAATGGCCACCAGGTAGAGGTTTCTTTTGTGCTTGCCCACCATGGTCAGGTCGAAGTATTCCGTCATCTTGGGGTGGAGCTTCGGTTGGAGGTATCGCAGTGCATGAGACCAATTGTCGAAGCCGAGTTTGTTGTCTTCGCAAAGTGCAGCCAGGATGGCCACATCGTCAATGGAGTCCGTATGGAGGTAGGCAGCAAAAGTCTTCCAGGGCGAGCGTTTCAGTTGTTCAAGTTCGTTGAAATAAGACACCTGGTGTTTGCCGATGGCGTGCGTCCCTGCAGGTTGCAAGTCAATGAGCAGGGTGTCTTTGTAGCGGTGGCCCGATGATGGCTGTGGAATGCTTTCAATGATGACCCTGACAGGGTCTATTCGGGTGGCTTCGACAATTTCCGGATTGCTGCCGGGGTTGAGGCACACGGCCAGCCGGCCCATTTCCAACCGCAATTCCCGGTCGGCTTTTTTAAAGTGGTAACCCAGTTGGTTCCAGGCCTGCCGGGCCATTTCCCATTCTTCCAATACGGTGGCTGCCAGTGCCAGGTGGCTCCAGTTTTCTTCATTGAAGGGGTTGTTTTTCACGGCCTTCAGGCTGTAATGGTACACCGGCTTCCACTCTTTGCGGCTTTTGTAAAGCCTGCCCAGGTAGGCATAGGGCGCAGACCAGTCAGGGGCCATCTTCGCAATGCGCTTGCAGAGTTTTACAGCGTTGTACACATCGCCTTCACGGTCGTATTTCATCACCTCGCGGTAAAGCTTTTCTATCTCTGCGCTATTTTCGAAGTGTTCCTTCATTTAGTTCCTGAATCTCATTGTACGGTTCTTCCTTTCCAGCTGTATTGCTTCACGATGTTGCCTAAAGCACCTACTGTTACAATGTAGAGAATGTGAATCAACTGTGAGGGAAGATAGCTTTTCATCAATTCCTTTCTTCGAAAAAACTTTGCCATCATTCCCAGATAAAGGTAATCCGTCACCGTCTTCACCGCCAACAAAACAACGAATAAAACCAGTGCCTTTGTTCCGGCAAAAGGCAAAAGAAATGGCGTGATTACGATAAAGACGCAATAAAAGAAGACCCATCCGAGGAGGAAGGTTACCACCCACTCTTTGTAATCGGTTGACTTTGAAGCCCACCGCACCCGCTGGCTGATGAATTCGGCTATGCCTGGTTTGGCAAGGGTGAGGGCGGTGGCTTTTTCATTTTTCAGGAAGGCCGTTTTACCCGGATATGCCCCGGCTATTTTTTGCATCAGCAAGATGTCGTCGCCGGTGGCCAGGTGGTCAATGTCCGCAAAACCGTTCACCGCCTGGTACGCTGCTTTCGGGTACGCCAGGTTGGCCCCGTTGGCCATGTTCTTGATGCCCAGGTGAATGCCGGCAGCTGTGCCGCACATCATTCCGAAGAAATCCAGCGACTGGAAGCGCTCAAACAGGGATTGCTCCCGGTGAAAACCAACCGGAGCGGCGATAAAGGCCGGTTTTTTCACTTCGTAAAACGAGCAGATGAGCCAAAGCCATTCCGGAGACAGTACACAGTCGGCATCGGTTGTTACGATCAATTCCCCCCTGGCGTGTTGAACCCCGAGGTCTATGGCCACTTTTTTATAGGAGTTGATTGGTTTGCCTTCGGGCAAATGGGCTTTCAGTTCCAACACTTCAAAATGTGGGTGCCAGGAAGCAAATTGGCGGGCAAGCTCAAGGGTGTCGTCTTCGGAATGGTCGTCAATGACGATGACCTGGGTAAGGGTTGAAGGATATCGCTGCCGGGCGATGGATTCCAGACACCCGGGCAGGTTTTCCGCTTCGTTTCTGGCGGGAATGATGACCGTACATTTTACCGAAGGAGAAAAATCATCCGGGGGCTCCCAACGAGGCAGCAGCTTCCATCCACAGGTGTAAATGGCAATGATGGCCACATATCCGGCCGCCAGGGCGAGCGAGAGGATGGTCCACCAGTTGAAAAACATTTCCATGGGGGAAAGTTACTCGATGCGGGTGACGCTCTCCACACTTTCGAGTTTCTGAAGGTTTTTGATCACGAGGTTGAGCTGATCCTTGTTGGCCACCAGCAGGCTGATCTTGCCTTCGTAATACCCTTCATCACCGCCTTCAATGTGGAAGGAGCGGATGTTGAGGCCCAGCTCGGAGGAGATCTTGTGCATCAGCCTTTCGATGACGCCAACCCCTTCGTCAATTCCGGTGATCTTCAGGTCTGCCACAAAGGTCGTGTCACTGCTCACCACCCATTCGGCCTTCATGACCCTGTAACCGTACTTGGCCAGGAGGTTGGTGGCGTTGGGGCAATTGGTGCGGTGGATTTTGAGGCCGTCTTTGGAAGTCAAAAAAGCGAAAATGTCGTCCCCTTGAACGGGGTTGCAACAATTGGCCAGCTTGTAATGGTATAGTTCTGCCGGTTCGCCGTTTACAAGGATCTTGGTTTTTGGGGAGAGCTTCCGGAAAATTGGAGTTCCCTTTTCTTTTCCAGACGGTGGGTTTTTTTGCTCAACAGGCTTTTCAACCGGCACCAGTTTTTGTTCTTTGACCTCGAAATTCTTGAGGATGTTGGAAAGATTGATGGCATCGGTGGCGATGTCGTAATAGAAATCAACGTGCGATTTGTACCCGAGGTGCTTGACCAGTTTTTCCACTGCCGGCTCAAAGAGCACCTTCATATTCCGGAGCTTGCGTTGCAAGGCCTCTCTGCCCAATTGCCCTTTTTTGCGACGCTCTTCCTTCATGGCCGAGCGAATCTTGGACCTGGCTTTCCCCGTTACAACCAGCTTGATCCAGCTTTCGTTGGGCTTTTGGTTGCGGTCGGTGATAACCTCCACTTTGTCGCCCATGTTGAGCTTGTAGCCCATGGGTACAATGCGGTTGTTCACTTTCACCGCCTTGCAATGGTACCCGACATCGGTGTGGATGTGGAAGGCGAAATCAAGGGCTGTGGCACCTTTGGGCAAGTTGATCATGTCTCCCAGTGGAGTCACCACATAGATGTCATCCTGGTAAAGGTTGTTTTTAAAATCACTGATAAACTCCAGGGCGTCGGAGTTGGGGTTTTCCATGATCTCACGCACCTGATCCAGCCATTTGTCATAAACATCGGGTTGGCTTGAGATGCCTTTGTACTTCCAGTGCGCTGCAAATCCCCGCTCTGCAATTTCATCCATTCGCTCGGTACGGATTTGCACCTCCACAAATCGGCCGCCAGGTCCGATGACGGTGGTGTGCAGGGATTCATAGCCATTGGATTTTGGAATGGTGACCCAGTCTTTGAGGCGTTCCGGAATGGGCTTGTAGATGTCGGTCACAATGGAGTACACCGTCCAGCATTTGGGCTTTTCATCTTTCTTTTCAACATCCAGAATGATGCGGACCGCAAAAAGGTCATACACCTCCTCAAAGGGTACATTCTTCGTTTTAATCTTGTTGTAGATGGAAGAAATGGATTTAGCCCTGCCAAATGCTCGGTAGGGGATTTGGTATTCCTCTATCTGTTTACGAATAGGCTCTAAAAACTCTTCGATAAACTTTGACCGGTCTTTGGCGGTTTCCCGGAGTTTTCTGGCAATCTTATCGTAAGTCTCAGGTTCGGTGATCTGCAGGCACAAGTCCTGAAATTCCGAGCGGATGTTGTACAGGCCGAGGCGGTGGGCCAGGGGTGCATATATGTAGCTCGTTTCAGCCGCTATTTTCAACTGTTTGTGCCGGGGCATGTGCCCCAGGGTGCGCATATTGTGCAGCCTGTCGGCCATCTTGATCAGCACCACTCTCACATCAACAACCAGGGTGCTCAGCACCTTCCTGAAGTTCTCAGCCTGAGGGCTTTCGGATTCGCTGTTGTTGTCAAGTTTGGTCAGGCCGTCAACGATTTTAGCGACTTTTTCTCCAAACTCTTTTTTGATGTCTTCAAGGCTAAGGTCCGTATCTTCAACAACATCGTGCAGCAGGGCACATACTGCGGCGGTGGGGCCGAGTCCGATTTCTTCTACACAAATCCGGGCAACCTCGATGGGGTGCATGATGTATGGTTCGCCCGCCTTGCGGCGCTGCTTTTCATGGGCTTTGGCTGCCAGTTCAAATGCTTTGCGGATTTGCTCCTGGTCGTTGTCTTTCATCTTTCCATGAAGCAAACGCAATAGCTGGCGGTAGGCATTCAATATCTCCTGCCGTTCTTGTTCTGTTATGGGCTTTACCGTTCCTGCTGGCATCTTAAGGGTATGTTGTGGCGGAGCGTCTTTGTCAATCAACGGGCTCCTTTTATGCTAATGTTCACAAAACTATGTATTTCTTTTACACAGCTCTCAGCACCTTTAATTTAAACGAAATTTTCTTCTGCCTTTTTCAAACAATTCAGCACCTGATGAAGTTGATCCCGGGCAAATCTGAATTGCGAGAGCAGGCAATCAGATTCTCAAAAAGCTGTGTATCTTTGCGGCTCTTTTGCAAAAAGGGAAATTCGTTCATTGATTTTCAACATATTGCAGGTGTGGCGAAATTGGTAGACGCGCCAGACTTAGGATCTGGTCCCGCGAGGGGTGGGGGTTCGAGTCCCTCCACCTGCACTTTTTTTTCTTGTCGTTTTCAGGCACTCAGTCCTCATTTATTTAACCTCTCTCAAGCGCTTACTTCAAAAGCAGTGTAGTTGTACAAGTTGGTTCAACTTCAAGACCGGATGAGTGTTCCTGAAACCGCAATTGTCCCGTTCAATTATTGAAAGCCGTTAAATCATGCCCAAAGTAAATCTGGAAGAAATTGACAAGTTGAATGCAGTGATTGACATTGCTGTTAGCCCCGAGGACTATGAATCCGAGATGAAGAAGGAGTTGAAAAAGCTGGCTGCATCTCAGAATTTCAAGGGGTTCAGGAAGGGTAAAACACCCATCAGCTTCATCAAAAAGATCTATGGCAAAGGGGTACTCAGTGAAATTGTATCCAAAATGTTTTCTGAAGAGCTGGACAAGATCATCCGTGGCGATGATGATGTGAAATACATCGGGAGCCCACTTCTGACCAGGGGCCAGCCACAACTGGATTTCAAGCCCGATTCAAAAGAAACCTATTCCCTGAAATTTGAATTGGGCAAGGCACCTGAATTTGAGGTGAAAGGCCTCGATGAAAACAAGGAGTTCACTCACTATAAACTGAAAGTGGATGATAAGGAGTTAGACGAAGAGTATCAGCGCATTCTGGAAAGCTGGGGCAAAGAAGAGGAAACAGATGAGCCCGTTGAGGCAGGCTTCATAGTGAGTTTTGATGCCAAAGAGCTGGACGAAAACGGTGCGGCCAAAGAGGGGGGAATTGAATCTTCTTTCCACCTGAGGCTCAAGGACGAAATTAGCGAAGAATTCATCGGGGCCGTTTCAGGAAAGCAAAAAGGCGACAAGTTCCGGTTCAACATCTTCAACATTTACAAAGACATCAAGCCCGAAGATGTTAAGCGCTCCCTGTTGAAACTGAGTGCTGAAGACATTGAAAGCAGGGAAGTAGGTGAGAATTTCGAATTTGAAATTGCCGAAGTAAAAAAGCTCATCCCCGCCGAAGCCAATCAGGAGCTGTTTGACAAAGTATTTGGCGAAGGGGAAGTGAGCAATGAAAAGGATGCAAAGGCCAGAATTAAAGAGTCGTTGCAATATCGTAAGCTACTCGAGGGCAATACTTTGCTCTTCCGTGAAATGAGGGATTACCTCGTCGATCAGAATCGTGCGGATATGCCATTGCCCGAAGAGTTTTTGAAGCGCTACGTTCAGGAAGAAAAAGCCAATGAAGCCGAACGCATTCTGGCCAAATTCGACGATTTCCTCGACGACCTGCGTTGGGACCTGATCGCTTCAAAGCTCTTCAAACAGTTTGAGGTGGAAGCGACTCCCCAGGATATCCGCAATGCCACTGTGGCTGAAATCAGTCAATACATGGGTGGCTATGGTGACCAAGCCTTCCTTGACAGCATGGTGGAGCGAATGTTGCAAAACCAGGATCATGTCCGCCGTACCTATGAGCGGGTGATGTATGACAAGCTCTATGGCAAGCTCAAAGAGCTTTTCAAGGTTGTGGACAAAGAGGCGGAGGAAGAGGAACTGGATGAAATGTATGCCAGGGCGTTCAAAACGGAGGAACCGGAAATTGACGAAGAAGAGGCCAGGGAAGAAACTGCAGATGAAGAATCAGGGCCGGAAGAAGTAACAGCCTGATGCCTGTAAAACCTATGTTTGCCTTTCAGGTTAAACTACCTTTGAATCCAGGCGTTCCTAAAACGTTCGGATTTGTTGAAGTAATCAAACATTTTATAGCACCATGTTCCAAAAAGATGAATTTCTCAAGTATGCGACCAAACACCTCGGCATGAGCCGCATGCACCTTGAGAGCTATGCCGAAAAAGCCAATACCCTTGTTCCGAATATACAGGGCTTTACCCCTGCTGTGATCGAAGAACGTGAAATGCGGGTGGCTGTGATGGACGTGTTCAGCCGCCTTATGATGGACCGGATCATTTTTATGGGTGTGCCCATTGACTCTTATGTGGCCAATGTGATCCAGGCCCAGTTGCTTTTCCTCGATTCAACCGATCCAAAGCGCGACATTCAGATGTACATTAACAGCCCGGGTGGTTCCGTTACCGCCGGAATGGGCATATACGATACCATGCAATACATCTCCCCGGACGTGGGAACAATTTGCACCGGTATGGCCGCCTCAATGGGTGCGGTATTGCTCTGTGCAGGCACCAAAGGAAAGCGCACCTGCCTCGAGCACAGCCGTGTGATGATTCACCAACCGATGGGTGGCATGCAGGGCCAGGTTTCGGATATGGAGATATCCTACCGCCTGATCAAGGCCATGCAAAAAGAACTTTACGAAATACTGTCGCATCACACCGGACAACCTTATGAAAAAATTGAGGAGGACTGTGACCGCGACAACTGGATGACCGCTCCCGAAGCCAAAGCCTATGGCCTCGTTGACGAAGTACTGGTCCGCCCTGACAGGGACGGCGCCGGGAAATAATCTCCGGCGCCACTGAAAATGGGTTCGCTGTCAGCATTGCCGCTGCGAGCCCATTTTTCTTAATTTGTTTTCAGTTGAAATAGCATCATCATGAGAAAGAGCAAACAGAATTACAGGTGCTCGTTTTGCGGAAAGGACAAATCGGAAGCAATGATCCTCATTGCGGGCATTGATGGCCACATCTGCGAAACCTGCGCCGAGCAGGCGATGGATATTGTTGAGGAAGAATTGTATGGCCATAAAAAACGCGACAAAGCTGGCACAACGACCAAACCCACCAACTACGTCCTGCCGGATTCTGTTACACCCAAAGAAATCAAAGCCCACCTGGATGAATACGTCATTGGTCAGGAAGAAGCCAAAAAGACACTTTCGGTTGCAGTTTACAACCATTACAAACGGCTCAGGCAACACACTGATGACGATGTTGAGATCGAAAAATCAAATGTCCTCTTCGTCGGTGAAACAGGCACCGGCAAAACCCTGATGGCAAAAACCATTGCCAATTATCTGAATGTACCTTTTGCCATTGTTGATGCCACCGTGTTTACCGAAGCAGGTTATGTGGGAGAAGATGTAGAGAGCATACTGTCTCGCCTGCTGCAAGTTTGTGACTACGATGTGGCAGCAGCAGAAAAGGGCATCGTTTACATCGATGAGATTGACAAAATTGCCAGAAAGAGTGACAACCCGTCCATCACCAGGGATGTGTCTGGTGAAGGTGTACAACAGGGCCTGTTGAAGATGCTGGAAGGAACGGATGTAAGTGTGCCTCCGCAAGGTGGCCGCAAACACCCCGAGCAGAAGATGGTAAAGGTCAATACCCAAAACATCCTGTTTATCTGCGGCGGGGCATTTGACGGTATTGAAAAAGTCATTGCCCGAAGGCTGAACACCCACGTCATTGGTTTCAAAGCCGACGAAAAGGAAAGGGTGGATGAAGAAAACCTGATTTCCTTCGTCAACCAGCAGGACCTGAAGCGTTTTGGTTTGATTCCCGAACTGGTGGGGCGTCTGCCCGTGGTCACCTACCTGGAGCCGCTCGGCCTGGATACACTGAAAAGGATTCTGACAGAGCCGAGAAACTCTATCCTCAAGCAGTACACCAAGCTGTTTGCCCTGGAAGGCATCAAGCTGAATGTCACTCCCGAAGCCATTGACTACATCGCACAAAAAGCCATGGAATTCAAACTGGGAGCAAGGGGCTTGCGCTCCATTTGCGAAGCCATCATGATGGACGCCATGTTTGAATTGCCTTCAAAGAAGGACAAAACCAAAGAATTTACACTGACCGAAGAATACGCAATGAAGCAACTGGAACGCTCAAAGCTGAAAGTGCTGAGAGCTGCCTGATGCTTGCTTTCTTCAGAACCGAAAACTCCCGGTATGAACTTGCCGGGAGTTTTCATTTTTTGATGAAGGAAGTGCCTGGTCAATTCAACCAGGCAACCTGATTGTAGCTGCGGGCTTTTATCCACGGAATTATTTTGTGCACTTTGCCTTGTGCTGTTTAGCAACTCACAATGTACATGAAGCGAATCCTTCTGTTTTTGGTAGTAACAGGGCTGTTTTCGGCCTGCGGCCAACGTCAACTCGTTGAGACGGAGCTGCCCGGGCCGGTTCCTGACGATTCCATTTCATTCACCCCACCACAGAACCTCATCCTGTTGATCGGAGACGGAATGGGCATCGCCCAGATCACTGCCGGAATGTACATGAACGGCAACAAGTTGAACCTGGAGCGGTGCAGGTACACCGGTCTCCACATTCCCTGTTCAACCGACAATCTGGTAACTGATTCTGCTGCCGGTGCCACTGCTTTTGCCTGTGGTATCAAGACGTACAACGGAGCCATTGGTGTGGATCCCTCCCAAAAGCCGGTGCCGAACATTGTGGAACAGGTTTCGGCCATGGGTATGCCAACGGGGCTGGTGGTTACTTCCACCATTACCCATGCAACACCCGCAGCATTTTACGCCCACCAGCCACACCGCGATATGTACGAGGCCATTGCAGCTGATCTGGCAAAATCTGATATTGATTTCTTCGTCGGTGGCGGAACTGTGGATTTTGTCGGCCGGCAAGACGGGCGGGACCTGATCGGGGAGATGAGGAACAACGGTTTTTTTCTGACGGACTCCGCAACAGTGAGTTTTGATAAAGTTGAAATTCCATTCGATAAAAAGTTCGGCTACTTCTCCTCACCCAACTCTCCGGTGAAAGTTTCCGAAGGAAGGAATTACCTCCCCCTGGCCACGAAAAAAGCCATCCAATACCTGAAGCACAACGGAGACAAAAAAGGATTCTTCCTGATGGTGGAAGGCTCTCAAATAGACTGGGGGGGGCATGCCAATGATTCGGATTACATCGTCTCTGAAATGCTGGACTTTGACAAAGCCGTTGGCGCTGCCCTGGATTTTGCTGAAAAAGATGGCAACACCCTCGTCATCATCACCGCTGACCATGAGACTGGTGGCTACTCTATTCTTGCCGGTTCCAGAATGGGTAAAATCCGGCCCGGATTCACCACCGACTCGCACACCGCTTCACTTGTTCCTGTGTTTGCCTATGGCCCGGGGCAGGAGTTGTTTGCAGGCGTTTATGAAAATACTGCTATTTATCACAAAATGGTGCGTGTACTTAATTTGAACAACAAGGTGCAACCTTGAAATCCGATGGAATGCGGGGGTCATGGAAAAGCGGCGCCGTTGTTCTCAACAGCGCCGCTTTTTGGTATCTTTTTTCGAGATGATGGTTGACCGGATCACGGCAATTTCTCCCGAAGCAAGCCATAAACCCATGTGCCGGCAATGGCACTGACAATGGTAACACCCACTACCGCAAAGCCCATTCCCATTTGTGCAAAGAGAGGCCCCGGACATGCACCGGTGATGGCCCATCCTGTTCCGAAGATAAACCCACCAATAAGCTGGCCTTTTATAAAACGCTTTTTGCTGAATACGATGGACTCACCGTCAATGGTTTTTGCGTTGAATTTCTTGATCAGGAATACCGATACAATTCCGACAACTACAGCAACTCCGATAACGCCGTACATGTGAAATGATTCCAAACGGAACATTTCCTGGATTCGGAACCAGGACACAACCTCAGATTTGACCAGGGCAATGCCGAAAAGTACTCCGGCTGCCATATACCGCAAATTGACATACCAGGGCTTGGTGTCATCAACCCGGCTTGCATTGATGCACTGGGCATTTTGAGAGCGGATCAGAAAGTCCTGGTCTCTGTCAAGCGTTTGAGGATTGAGATCTATGTTTGATTTCATTGCGAATAATTGATTTATAAACTTAATAGAATCGGAACGATGAAATTGGCTGATATTATTCCGCCAATCATAAACATGATGGTTACCAAAAGAGAAGGCCATTGCAAGGTGGAAAGGCCCATAATGGCATGGCCACTTGTGCATCCACCAGCATAGCGTGCACCAAACCCGACCAGGAAACCACCTATGACAAAGAAAATCAGCCCTTTCAGGCTAAATAGCGTATCCCAGGAGAAGAGCTGTGCCGGCAGCAACCTGGAGTAATCATTGATGCCGTATTGCTTCAGGTCTTCGCTCAGGGCCGGAGCTACCTCGATGGGTTCTGGTGTCATAAGAAAATTGGAGGCGAGAAAAGCGCCAATGACAACCCCCCCTGCGAAGAAGAGGTTCCACATTTCTTTTTTCCAGTTGTATTTGAAAAACGGAACATTGGCCGGAAAACAAGCGGCACAAGCATGGCGCAGGTTTCCACTCACGCCAAAATGTTTGTTGCCAAGCAAGAGAAGCAATGGTACGGTCAGGCCGATAACAACCCCTGCCGGCGCCCAATGCCAGGGCTGGCTGATAAATTCAATCACAATTATCAAAGTTTAGAAATTTCCGGGCTGTGAAATAGGGTTGGAATACTTCCACAACACCCTGATGTGCATTTAATTCTGTTGTGACCAGGCATTGTATCCTCCCTGGAGGTTGTAACAATGCTTGAATCCTTTGGATGCCATCAGTTTGCAGGTTTTTCCACTGCGGTTGCCACTGCGGCAATACACCAGGTAGGTTTTGTCTGGATCGAGTTTTTCAATTTCACGCTCGAAGTTCTCACCATAAAAATCAATTTCAACAGCACCTTCAATCATTCCCTGTGCTGTTTCTTGCGGAGTGCGAACATCGAGGATCACAACGCCGGGCTCTTTCATTTTTTCCTTGAAGGCAGCCACATCGAGGTTGATGTAGGGGAGTTGCGTTGTGTCGGGAGCCGCTTCGGCAGCAACGCTGCTCTGCTTCGCGGGCGGTTCATTGACCATGTCAGTCTTGTTTTGATTGTCTGCTGAAGTTTGACAAGCTGACAATAGTCCTGAGAGAATCGTCAATGTGAGAACAATGGATTTCATGATGAACTAAGTTTTAAGTTACTATTGGTTAAATGATACGCTCCAGATGCCTCTGAGTTCACCGGGTTTGTAACCTTTTGCCTCGTCCCTGGGGTAATTCCGGGCAAGTGTTTCCATGGTTTCAGTTGTTATGTCTTGTCCTGGTTCTCCGTGGCAAACGAGGCATTGTGGCAATACCCTGATGGGAGCAGTGAAAACCACTTCATTGTCAATTTCTATAACTTTTGCCTGGGGTTCTTCACCTTTTTCCATGGTTTGCTGATACTCATGGAGTACTTCGAGTTCCCACGGGGTCGGTCTGTTGGCCGGGTTTCTCAGTTTTGTACTTGTTCGTTTCAGCCGGACATTGAAAGCCTTGCTTATACTGTCGGTAATTGGAAGTGCTTCCAGGCGGCAGTATTCAATGGCATGAACAGGCCCTCCCTGTTGAATGGCCTGTTTCAAACGGCTGCTCAACACTGTGAAGGCAGCGTTGACAATTTCTTTTCCATTTTGCAGGTATTCGGCTTTTTCCTTTTCTGACAACGACTTCACTTCACCCGATGAGCAACTGGTGAAAATTGCAAGCACTGAAAAGAATGTCAGCCCGAGGATGACGGGAAGGTTTGGTTCGAGTCTCATACCTGAAAAACATTTTACCTGCAAAGTTGAGCATGCAAAATGACGTGGGTAGTGACCTACATCACCCAACCAGATTATCCACAAAGGTCATGGGCCGGATCAATTTCCCATCACCCGGCAGCAGGAGGATAATTAAAGGGACCCAGGTCTGTCAACATTTCCCCTTGATCTTGAATTCTTCTCGGTGTAATGTGCGACTTTTGCGCCCGTTTCCAAATCGAAATACCAAACATTGCAAGTCAATGCGCTACGAACAAATAGAGCAAGCCGTATCATTTATCCGAAGGAAAACAAGCTTTGAACCGGAAGTGGCCATTATACTGGGATCGGGTTTGGGCGGCCTGACAGATGAAATTGAGGAAGAAAGCACCATTCCTTATCACGATATTCCGCACTTCCCGGAATCTACAGTTGCCGGACACAAAGGGCAGTTGGTATTTGGCCGGTTGAATGGAGTGAGTGTGGTAACCATGGCAGGGCGTTTTCATTATTACGAGGGGTATTCTCTCCGGCAGGTGACCTTCCCTGTCAGGGTGATGAAGGCGCTGGGTGCAAAACTGCTCATCGCATCCAATGCGGCCGGCAGTGTAAACCCGGACCACGAAGTCGGTGACCTGGTTTTCATCAAAGACCACATCAACCTGATGCCCGACAACCCGCTCAGAGGGCCAAATGACGAGCGCCTCGGGCCCAGGTTTCCGGATATGCTCAATACTTACAGCAAAGAACTAATGGCAAAAGCCCTTGCCATTGCCGAAGAAAAAGGTTTCCGGGCCCATCAGGGAGTTTACGCTGCCTTGCAGGGCCCCAACTTTGAAACCCCGGCTGAATATATCTGGCTACACCGCATCGGGGCTGACCTGGCGGGCATGTCCACCGTGCCGGAAGTGCTGGTGGCAAGACACATGGGCATGGATGTTATCGCCGCATCCGTTGTCACGGACGTAGGATACCCCCCTGAAAGGATCAAACACACCAGCCATGAAGAGGTGGTACACATGGCAGAACAGGCAGGAAAGAAACTGGGAGTGGTGATCAGGGAATTGCTGGCCGCCCTTGCCTGACAATCAGCTTTTCGGGTTCCCGAAACACCCCATTCGGCAATGAATCTCCTTTTTACACTGGAATGATTGGATACCTTTGAACTTCATGAAAGCACAGCAACTCAAGAAAATACCTGCCTGGATCTATTACATAACCGGAGCCTCCGGCCTTGGGATGTGCCTGTGGATGTTTCTCAGTCATTTCACCACGGAAGCATCTCACCCCTGGTTGGAGCTGGGTGCCGGCTGGATGCTGGCAGGGCTGCTGTGCATCTGGTGCGGCATGGATTACAACCGCTCCCCGGTGATCCGGTTTTTCTGTATGTTGTTTTTCGGGCTGATCGCCTTCATCCACTGGCTGGAGTTTTTCCGGGGCCACCTTCCGGTTTACGTTCCCATCACACAATCTCTGCCTTTTGTGCTGCTCATTTCAGCCGAGCTCATCATTTGCAACCTGGTGAAAGAGTAAGTCACCCGGCTGTTCCAACATCTTCACCTGCACTTTCGTCGAAAACTCTCCTTCGGGCAAAATTGCCGTGTTTTATTTGCCGGCGTTCCTATTGACCCGAAATTCAATTCACATCTGATGAAAAGACTGTACACGGGCGGGCTGATTACCCTGCTTTTTCTCGTAGCGCTTTCAGCGCAACAACCCATTGACATTTCATTTGGCGACATGCGTGCCCGAAGCATCGGGCCGGCCGTGATGAGCGGCCGGATTTCGTCCATTGACGGTAGTGCATCCAACCCCAGGCTGCTGTACATCGGAGCAGCTTCCGGTGGGGTGTGGAAAAGCATCAGCGCAGGGGCTTCCTTCTCCCCGGTTTTCGACGAGCACATCCAGTCAATCGGAGCCATCCACATTGACCAGCAGCACCCCGACACCGTTTGGGTGGGCACGGGCGAGCCCTGGGTGCGCAATTCTACCTCCGTCGGAAAAGGCATTTATGTGACCACCAACGGAGGCAGGGAGTGGACTTTCAAAGGCCTGGAAAATTCAGAGCGCATCGCCAACATTGTTGTTGATCCGGGAAACTCCAGCCGCATTTACGTGGCAGCACAGGGGCCGCTGTGGTCTGCCGGTGGAGAAAGGGGCGTTTACCTGAGTGAAGACTTTGGGCAAACCTGGAGTTGCATTCTCAACGTGGATGAAAACACCGGCTGTGCCGACCTGGCCATGAATCCGAAAAACCCGGATGAACTCTTTGCCGCCATGTGGGACCACCGGCGTTCCCCCGATTTCTTCCGGTCAGGTGGGCCGGGCAGCGGGCTTTACCACACCACAGACGGCGGTAAAACATGGAAGCAACTTACTCCTCAGGAGAATGGATTGCCAGCAGGCACCCTTGGCCGCATGGCGGTGGCTTTTGCGCCTTCCGACCCCAGTGTGGTTTACCTCACGATCGAGGCAGAAAAGAAAGATGACAAAGGCCTTTACCGGAGTGAAGATGGTGGCAAAACCTGGAAAAAGGTCAATTCCTCGTTCAACACCACCGTCCGGCCGTTTTACTTTTCAAGAATTGTTGTGGACCCCACCAACCCCGACAAGGTGTTCAAATGTGGCCTCAACCTGACCATCAGCAAGGATGGCGGAAAGACCTTTCGCACCGTCGGCAGCGGGGTGCATTCTGACATCCATGCCGTCTGGATCAACCCTAATAATTCCGACCACATCGTCATTGGCACCGATGGCGGGGGCTACCGTTCACTGGACGGTGGCTATGAATTCGAAATGTTCATGAACCTGCCCATCTCACAGTTTTACCACGTAAGTGTGGACAACGAAGAGCCTTTCAATGTATATGGCGGCCTGCAGGACAACGGCTCCTGGTACGGGCCCAGCGCCAGCCCCGGCGGCGTGGAAAACAAAGACTGGAAGCTCAGCAACTGGGGCGACGGCTTCTACTCATTCCCGCACCCGACAGATAAAAACATCATCTACTCCGAATCGCAGGGTGGCAACCTGGTGCGGCACGATCGCAGTGACGGCCAGTCCAAAGACATCCAACCCATTGCCCGTGAGGGTGAACCAGAACTCAGGTTCAACTGGAATGCTCCGGTACACATCAGCCCCAACAACCCGGAGCGGCTTTACTTCGGAGCACAATACCTCTATGTGACCGAAAACAGGGGCGACAGCTGGCAGCGAATCTCCCCTGACCTGACCACCAATGACCCGCAGCGCCAGCGCCAAAAACAGTCAGGTGGCCTTTCGATTGACAACTCCGGTGCTGAAAACAACACCACCATCTACACCATCGCCGAATCTCCCCGCGATGAAAAAGTCATCTGGGTGGGCACCGACGACGGCAATGTGCAGGTGACCACCGACGGCGGCCAGAACTGGACCAATGTGGCTCCCAACATGCCGGATCTGCCCGAAGGGCTTTGGGTCAGTTGTGTGGAGCCGGGACACTTCGACAGCAACACCTGCTATGTAAGCGTTGACGGCCACCGCTCCGGCGACATGCGCACCTATGTGTACAAAACCACCGACCTTGGAAAAACCTGGACCTCCATTGCGACGAAAGAAACAGAAGGCCACGCCCATGTGATCCGGGAAGACCCCGAAAACCCCAACCTGCTGTTTCTGGGCACGGAGTTCGGGCTTTACATCAGCCTGGACGGCGGCCTGTTTTGGGAGCGCTTTGAGAACAATATGCCGAAGGTGCCCGTGCATGCCCTGGTGGTACATCCCCGCGATGCAGCGCTGGTCATAGGCACCCACGGCAGGGGCATCTACATCATTGACGACCTGCTGCCACTGCGGCAGATCAGCCCGGAAGTGTTGAATGAAACCCTCCATTTCTTCAAAACCAAACCGGCCTATATCAGACTGCCCCACGGAGGAACGCCCTTTGGCGGTGCCGGCAATTTCGTCGGGGCCAACCCCAACGTCGGGGCCTACATCGCCTATTACATGCGCCGCCGGCATACCTTCGGCAAAATGACCATGGAGATCGTGAACGAAAAGGGTGAGGTCATCAAGACCGTGACGCCCGGAAAAAGTGGCGGCATCAACGTGGTGACTTTCCCAACCCGGCTGCGCATGCCCAAAGGCGCTCCCACCAAAAACCGCCAGGCGCTTGGCAGTTCGGTTTTTCCTCCTGCCATTCCCGAAGGGCTGTACACCGTGAGAATTAAAAAGGGCAAACAGACCTACGAGACGCAAGTGAACCTGCAATTTGATCCGGCGGCGGATGCCAAATACCCCCGGGAAGACCGGCAACTGGCCCTGGAAACCCAAATGCGCCTGTTTAACCTGACTGAACGCATCGGGTACATCTATTATGCCCTCCAGGATATGCATACCCGGGCCGAAACCCTGTTCGGAAAAGTACCCAAAAAGCTGGACGGCGAGGTCAGGTCTTTTGCCGAAGCAACCAAAAAGGAAAAAGAGAGCCTCGTATCCCTCGAAGGCGACGGTTATGTGGATGAGAGCTCCCGCCTGCGGGAAGATGTGGCCATGCTTTACGGCCGCATCAGCAACTATCCCGGACGCCCTTCTGATGACCAGCTTCGCAGAACAGCTGCGCTGGAAAAACAATTCCAGTCCATTCAGGACAAGTTTGACGCATTTGTGCAAAGAATGAAGGCCCTCAACGAAAAACTGAAAAAGAAAGAGCTGCCTGAAATTAAAATCCAGACCTGGGAGGAGTTTGTGGAGGATGAAGAATCGAGGAACTGAAGAACTGAAGAACTGAGGAACTGAGGAACTGAGGAATGAGTCCACTGCAAAAACCCCTAATTCATTAATTCCGACGGGAATTTGAATGCTCACATGCCGGACAGAGTCCGGCTGGAAGAGGCACCGGACATCCCGAGTCCATCTCGGGAGGCGCCAGCAGTGACGCTGGTTCCGTCCCGAAATTTCTTCGGGATGTCCGGGACCATATCTTGT
>JALWSS010000011.1 GCA_026993525.1 Saprospiraceae bacterium | reverse complement strand
AAATTTCTTCGGGACGTCCGGGACCCCATCTTGTCGGACTCCGTCCGACTTATGTTCAGATGAAGTTACATCTTTCGACGAGGATATAACTTTTTGCAGGGGACTCAGTTCCTCAGTTCCTCAATTCCTCCCCCGATGCCGATTATTATCGGCACGGGACTCATTTCCTCACTCCCTCTTCCCTTCCAGTCGGTCCACGTACTCCACGTCGCCGAGGCGGAATTTTACGGGGAATTTGGTGGTTTTTTCGATTTTCAGTTCCAGCCGGCAGAAAAAGGCGAGGTGATCCGTTGGAGCGGGGAGGAAAACCCTGGTAGCGGTTGCTTGCGGTTTGCCGAAGGAAAGATGCTCACTGAAAAGCAGGTCCGGCCATTGCGGAGCGAAGTGGACAGGGGGGGTGGTGAGTTGAGCGGATTTAGTGGTCAAGCCCTGCCCGGTGGCATCGGCCATCAGGGCAAAAAACGAGAGTGATATGGCGGCGATCAGTTTGGTCATCCGAATGCGCATTTGCCGGCCCAGGCGAAGATGCCGAGCCAGATGAGGCCTTTGATCAGAAAGAACAGAAAGCCGGCGAGGCCGAGGCGTTTCAGCCAGGCTATCCATTTGTCGTTGGGTTTGGGTGATTTCTTTTCTTCCATAAACAATCAGGTCTGGATGACCCCCACATTGAAGTGCTCGATGGGTGCGTGGTTGGCGATGGCGATGCCGGTAGAGATCCACTTCCGGGTTTCGAGGGGGTCTATGATGGCGTCCACCCAGAGGCGGGCGGCGGCGTAGTAGGCCCTGGTCTGTTGTTCGTAGCGTTGGCTGATGCGGTCGAGCAGTTCTTTTTCGTCCGCTTCGGAGAGCACCTGGCCTTTGGCCTTGTAGGATGCCACCTGGATTTGCGCCAGGGTGCTGGCTGCCTGCGAACCGCCCATCACGGCGATTTTGGCCGTTGGCCATGCCACGATGAGTCGGGGATCGTAGGCCTTGCCACACATGGCGTAATTGCCGGCACCGTAGGAATTGCCCATCACGATGCTGAATTTGGGCACGGTGGAGTTGCTCACGGCATTCACCATTTTGGCACCGTCTTTTATGATGCCGCCGTGCTCTGAGCGGGTGCCGACCATGAAGCCGGTTACGTCGTGGAGGAATACCAGCGGGATTTTCTTCTGGTTGCAGTTCATGATGAAACGGGCGGCCTTGTCGGCGCTGTCGGAGTAAATGACGCCGCCAAACTGCATCTCACCTTTGGCGTTTTTCACCACCAGGCGGTTGTTGGCAACGATGCCTACCGACCAGCCATCTATGCGGGCGTAGGCACAGATGATGGTTTTTCCGTAGTCCTTTTTGTAGAAGGTGAGTTTTGAATCGTCAACCAGTCGTTTCAGGATCTCGACGGTGTCGTAGGGTTTGCCGGAGTCGTAGGGAAACAGGCGGTAGATGTCTTCTTCGGGTTCTTTTGGCGGTGCCGGTTCTGCCCGGTCGAAGCCGGCGCTTTGTGGCTCGCCGAGGTGCGACATGAGTTCCCGGATGGTGTCCAGGCAGTGCTGGTCGTTTTCACATTTGTAGTCGCAAATGCCGGAGATTTCGGTGGTGGTTTTGGCGCCTCCGAGGGTTTCCTTGTCCACGTCCTCACCGATGGCAGCCCTTACGAGGTAGGGGCCTGCCAGGAAGATGCTGCCGGTGCCCTCCACGATCAGTGCCTCGTCAGACATGATGGGCAGGTAGGCACCGCCGGCCACGCAACTGCCCATGATGGCGGCAATTTGCGGAACGCCGGCAGCGGAGAGTTTTGCATTGTTGCGGAAGATGCGCCCGAAGTGCTCTTTGTCGGGGAAGATTTCATCCTGCATCGGCAGAAAGACCCCGGCGCTGTCCACCAGGTAAATGATAGGCAGGTGGTTTTCCATGGCAATTTCCTGTGCCCGCAGGTTTTTCTTTCCGGTGATGGGGAACCAGGCCCCGGCCTTTACGGTGGCATCGTTGGCGACGATGATGCACAGGCGGCCGCTGACATGGCCGAGCCCGACAATGACACCGCCGGCGGGACAGCCGCCGTATTCTTCGTACATTTCAAAACCGGCAAAAGCACCCAGTTCCAGCCAGTCGGTGCCTTCATCCACGAGGTGGTCAACGCGTTCGCGGGCCGTCATTTTACCTTGTTTGTGTTGCTTCGCAATGCGCTTGGTGCCGCCGCCAAGCCTGATCTTTACCAGGTGGTGCTTCATTTCGGACAGCAGCAACTTCATGCGGTCCTCGTTCTTGTTCTGCTCGATGTTCAGTTTTTCTTTCGCCATAATGGGTGCCTGGAACAGGGTTTATTCAGGTTTGCGCCGGAGGCGTAAAGAAAAGAAACCGGCGCTGAACGAGCAAACGAAAACAGCCCCACCGGCAGGCGTCCGGCGGGGCTGTTCTGAGGGTATGTACCGGGCTTATTTGACCCGGAAAGTGTAATAGTATTCGCCGGGGTAGTCTTCGTAAAATCCCTCGAAGATCACCTCTTTGTTTTTGTTCTTTTTCAGCAATTCCACCACTTCAGCTACGGAGCTGACACTGATGTCATTGATTTTGGTGATGATGTAGCCGGGGTCCATGGCTGTGGCGGCAATGATGCTGCCTTTGACGATGTTGTCAACGAATACGCCGCGGGTGCGCAGGCGCCGTTTTTCGATGACCGATAGTTCCCTGAGGTCAAAGCCGTGCCTTTTCAGTACATCCGTATCTTCAGCGAGTACGAAACCGGTTCTGTGGTTTTCGTCGCGAAGCGTGACTTTGATGCTCTTTTTGTCGCCATTGCGGATGAAGAAAACTTCTACCCGGTCGCCGGGGTGGTGGCGGCCGATCTGCTCTTGCAGTTCCGGGATGCTTTTCACTTTCACGTTGTTGACGCCGATGATCACATCACCGGCTTCGAGTCCGGCCTCGTAAGCTCCGCCACCGGGCACCACGCTGCTCACGAATACGCCTTCAATGGCCGGCAAGTCCAGCTCATCGGCAATGCGGCTGTCCACGGGGCTGATCTTGACCCCCAGCAGTCCACGCTGTACGGAGCCGAATTCCTTGAGGTCGTAAATGACTTTTTGTGCCAGGTTTGCCGGAATGGCGAACGAATACCCTTCGTAGCGGCCGGAACGGGTAATGATGGCGGTGTTGATGCCGATGAGTTCGCCGTTGGTGTTTACCAGGGCACCGCCGCTGTTGCCGGGATTGACGGCGGCATCGGTTTGGATGAAAGACTCGATGGTGTAGTCGCCTTCGAGAATGTCAATGCTTCGTCCTTTGGCAGAAACGATGCCGGCCGTGACTGTGGAAACGAGGTTGAACGGGTTGCCGACGGCCATCACCCATTCGCCCACCCGCAGGGAGTCCGAGTTTCCGAAGACGAGAAAGGGGAGGTTGTCGGCGTCAACCTTGATGAGGGCCAGATCCGTTGAAGGATCGGTGGCGATGAGTCGGGCGTTGTACTCCCGGTGATCGTTGAGGGTCACTTCGTAGCGGGAACCACCCTCGATGACGTGGTTGTTGGTGACGATGTAACCGTCCGGGGAGATGATCACCCCGGAGCCGGAAGAAGACCCCATGCCTCCGCTTCCCCAAAGCCGGTAGGAGCCGCTCTCGATGGCCCGAATGTTCACCACCGCCGGAGTCACCTGCTCGGCTGCGGAGGTGAAGTCGGTCGGTTCCGAAGAGAGAAAAGTTCGCTGAAAATTGCCGGAAAAGAGGATGTCATCGCCGTAGCGGGTGTAAACCGGCTGGCCATTGCTGTCGGTGACAGCCAGTCCACAGGGAGGCTCCAGGTACTTGTAAATGGTTACCGCCAGAACGGCGCTCAACAAGGAGGTGAGGATCAACGGAAGGACTCTTTTCATAGGACATTCTCAATTTCCAGGTGAAACTTGCTTGTTCATGGAGTAGGACATCACAACAAGTTTTTCGCAATATGTAACTTTTAGATTAAAGTTAAAAGCCCTGGAATTGTTTTTTACCCACCCGGTTATTTTTGCGACATGAAAAAAATACCGTTTTCAAAGTATCAGGGAGCCGGAAACGACTTCGTGATGATTGACAACCGCTCCGGCTTTTTTCCGAAGGAAGACCAAAAGCTGATTGAATGGCTGTGTACCCGAAGATTCGGAATCGGGGCTGACGGGCTGATCCTGTTGGAAGCAGCCGAAGGGTTTGATTTCCGGATGGTGTATTTCAATTCCGACGGCAAAGAGAGCAGCATGTGCGGCAACGGTGGCCGTTGTATTGCAGCTTTCGCCCGTGAACTGGGTGTTTCAGAAAAGGAGCACCTGACGTTCGTTGCCGTTGATGGCCCGCACGAGGCCATCCTGAATGCAGACGGAACGGTGTCATTGCACATGAGTGATGTGGAAGCAGTGGAGATTGGCGAAGATTACTTCCTGCTCAACACCGGCTCTCCCCACTACGTCGTGTTTGTCGAAGACCTGCGGGATATCAACGTGGTGGAAAGCGCAAGGGTGATCCGCTACAGCAACCGCTTCCGCTCCGAAGGCGTCAATGTGAATTTTGTGGAACCGGTCGGTGACGGCCTGAAAGTATATACCTACGAACGCGGGGTGGAAGATGAAACCCTTGCCTGTGGCACCGGCGTAACTGCTGCCGCACTGGCTGCCGCAATCCGGGATTCCGGCCTTTCCAATGGTGAGTTTCCCATCCAGGCAAAAGGCGGCAACCTGAAAGTCAGCTTCGAAAAAGATGGAAAGGGCCGTTTTACGAATGTCTGGCTTACCGGGCAGGCAGTGAGGGTGTTTAGTGGGGTTGTGGAAGTTGAGAGAGGATTATGGCCCCGATGTTCATCGGGGATGGAGGATTATGGAGGATTATGAGGATTATGAAGGATTATGGGGATTATGAAGGATTATGGGGATTATGAAGGATTATGGGGATTATGGAAGTTGATAGAGTTGTCAGTTGTCCCCGATAGCTATCGGGGTCGGTTGGTCCCGAGCTTGTCTCGGGATTCAACTCTGTTGTTAACTCCTTTTACTCTGTGGTTTTTTTGAGGATTATGGGGTTTAGCAGATCAAACTACGAGCCACAGCCTGCCCCGTGCCGATGCCGAAGGCTTTCGGCATCGGCATCGGGGAGCCACGAGCTCAATCATCCTCCAGTTCCATCAGTGCGGAGGCGAGTTCTGATTTGGCGTGCTGGTCACCGGCGGTGGTGGCTTGTTGGATGCCTGCCCGGTAGGCTTCGATGGCCTTTTCGGTTTGTCCCAATTCCTCGTACAGTTTTCCGAGGTGGTAGTAAACACCTACATAGGCGGGGTCCGTCCGACGAATTTTCAGATAATATTCAAGCGCCTTCGGAAAATCCCGGCGCTTTTCATATTCCTTTGCAATGGCGAATAGTAGAAAGCTGTCGTTTTTACTTTCATTGAGCATTTGGAGCAGCTGATCGAGTCGGTTTGTCATGGTCCTGGTTTTTCGCAAAAATACCTGGATCGGGGTTGTGACGAATGATAAAACGAAAGTCAAAGAATAGTTGCCTGGGATCACAACAATCAGCAGGTTCCAGGCATTGTATGAACATCATTTAAACCCTTTTGAAACATGAAGAAAAACAAAACCCTCCGTCGCTTCGCAATCATTGCGGTTTCATTGTTGGTACTTTTCGTCGGGGCCCTGGTAGCCCTACCGGTTTTGATGAAAGACGACCTTGTGGCCGCCGTGAAAGACGCTGCCAACGACAACCTGAAAGCCAGGGTTGATTTCAGCGATGTCAGTCTTTCTTTGCTGCGCAATTTCCCCAACCTGACCCTTGCCGTTGAAGACCTCAAAATTGACGGTGTTGAGGAATTTGAGGGCGTGCCTTTTTTCTCTTGTCGGGAATTCGGCATCACGGTTGATTTCTGGTCGGCATGGAACTACGGCAAAGAACCGCTCAACATCCGTTCGCTGTGGTTGGACGAGCCCGACATCAATGTGCTGGTGCTCAGCGACGGCCGGGCCAACTACGACATCGCACTGCCTTCCGAAGACACCACTGCCACGGAGACAACATTCAATATCCAACTCCGGGAATACGCCATCCGCAACGGCCATATCCGTTACGAAGACCGCCTGGGCGGTGTTTTCACCGAGTTGTCAGGCCTCGATCACGAAGGCCGGGGCGACTTCACGCAGGATGTTTTCGACCTCTCAACGACCACCGCCATTGCGGAGCTGACTGCCGCGTCCGGTGGCGTCACTTACCTGAAAAAAGCCGGGGTTGATTGGAGGGCAGGCGTCAACATAGACCTTCCCAACATGAAATTTACCCTTCGGGAAAACGACCTGCGCATCAACGAGCTCCAACTCCTGGCCGATGGCTGGGTGGCCATGCCCGATGACCAAAACATGGACCTCGAGCTGACACTTTCAGCTCCGCAAAACCAGTTCAGAAACCTGCTTTCTCTGGTTCCCAACGCCTACATCGAGGGCTATGAAAACGTGAAGGCCGACGGCACATTTGAATTCAGCGCCAGTGCCAAAGGTCGCTACAGTGAGCAGCCGGAGTCTTACCCGGCATTTGATGCAAAGTTGCTTGTCGAAGATGGAAATGTGCAATATCCGGACCTGCCCGTTGGCATCAGCAACATCAACCTGGACCTGGCCGTCAACAGCCCCTCATCCGATCTGGACAAAATGGTTGTGGACATTTCAAGCTTTAGTCTGAACGTTGGCAACGAACCGCTGACCGGTTACTTCAGGTTGAAAACGCCCATCAGCGATCCCGATGTTGACAGCCGGATCAAAGGCAAGCTCGACCTGGCCCGGTTGGCCAAAGCCTATCCGATGGAAGGGGTGGAAACCCTGGCAGGGATCATCAACGCCGATGTTTTCGTGAAAACCCGCATGTCCACCATTGACAGGGGCGATTACGCCAATGTTCAGATGAAAGGAAAGGCCTCGGTTCAGAACCTGAAATACGTTGCCGAAGGCCTGCCGCCGGTCGTTATCAGCAACGCACAGGCAGATTTCACGCCCCGGAAGGTAGAGGTGCCGCAATTTGACATGCAGCTGGGCAAAAGCGACCTGCGTGGCAGCGCATCCATCAACAACATTCTGGCTTACTTCTCACCACAGGCAACCATGAAGGGCAGTTTGGTGGTTCGCTCACGCTATTTCAACGCCGATGAATGGTTGACAGAGGAAGACCCCGACGAACCCGCCGCCGAAGTGCTTGCCGGAAACGGCGAAGAAGAAGAACTGTTCAACCGCTTTGATTTTGCATTTGACGGACGGGTGGACAAACTGGACTACGACATCTACCAACTGACGGGCCTGGAAGCCACAGGTCGTTTCACACCCGACCAGTTGCTCCTGACCAGCTACAAAGGGAAGATCGGCGACAGCGATTTTGCCGGTTCAGGCCGGCTGTCCAACGTCTGGAATTATGTCTTCAATGACGAGACCCTGGGTGGCGAGATCATTTTCCGCTCTGCTTTCATGAACCTGAACCAGTTCATGACCGAAGAGCCGGTGCAGACAGGTGAGGAGCCGGTGCCCACAGCACCCATCCTGGTTCCGGAAAATATGAACATGGTCATTCGAAGCCAGATCAACAAAGTGCTTTACGACGATGTGGAACTCACCAATGTGCGGGGCGACCTGATCGTTGCCAACCGGCAGGTTCGGTTCGATGGCGTTCAGGGGCGACTGCTGGGTGGTGCCATTGAAATGACCGGAGGCTACGATACCCGTGAGACCGAAAAACCGGCGTTCGATCTGGCAATGAAGATGCAGCAAATGGATTTTCAGAAAACCTTCAACGCCTTCAATACGGTGCAGGCCATTGCGCCCGTCGGGAAATACCTCCAGGGCACTTTCAATACCGAATTCAGCATGAAAAGCATTTTGACCAATGACCTCATGCCCGACCTTAACAGCCTCGACCTGGATGCTTTCCTGCAAACTTCAACCGCAAAGATCACCGGTTTTGCTCCCCTTCAGGAAGCAGCCAACAAGCTGAATGTGGAGGAATTGAAAACCCTTGTCATCAAAGAGAGCAAAAACTGGTTTACCGTCAAAAAAGGAACCGTTACCCTTGAAGATTTTGACTACACCTACAACGACATCCCCCTGCACATCGGTGGCTGGCACAAGCTGACCGGCGAAATGAACTACAAAATCATCGCCAGCATACCGAGAGAAAAGATCGGCGAGAATCCGGTGGGTGGCTCTGCTCTGTCGGGGCTGGACTACCTCAGCGCAGAAGCTTCCAGGCTGGGTGTCAACATCAACGCCGGGGACTATATCAACGTGGAAATTGGCCTCGTCGGAAGCCTCACCGACCCGAAAGTGAAATTGAAAGTGCTGGGCAGTGGCGGCAAATCCTCATTGAAGGAGGTCGTGGCCAACACCGTGAAAACCGAAGCCAACAAGCAACTCGACTCGGCCAAAGCAGAAGTGAAATCCGCCATTGACGAAGAAAAGAAAAAGGCCGCTGAAGCCGCTGAAAAGGTTGTGGATGAAGCCAAAAAAGGAGTGGATACCACCGCAAAAAAAGTGATCGAAGACCTGAAAAAAGGCAATACCGGTGATGCCAAAAAAAAGGTGGAAGAAGCAAAGAAAAAAGTGGAAGAATGGAATCCCTTTAAAAAGAAGAAGAAAAAAAAGGGTGGTGGATGATAACCCGTTCAAACATTACTTTTGCCCCTCAGGTGCCCATCTGCCAACCGGATCGGCACCTGAGTTGCTTTCAGCTTTCTGTATCATCCAAAAACTGAAAATATGAAATCTCCAACAGCATTCGCATTGTCCCTTTTTGCGCTGTTTTTCTTCGCCTGTGGCAACGACAACCCCCCGGAAGGAAATTACGCCCAGGTTCCTGAAAATGAACAAGCTGCACCGGCAGGCGACCCCATGTCAGACCTTCGCTCAAGGGCCATTTCGGAAGATGATATTTACGGCAGGGTGAGCCAGTCGCTGGTTCCCTTGCAGGAAGAGTATCGCAATGCAAACGGAAAACTGCCAGGGGTAGGGAAAGTGACCATTTTCGTGGACGAACACCTGACCATGCTCATCAAAAATGAGGTGGATGGCAACGTTTTCGAAACCAAAGTCAACCTGAAAAACCTACAATCTGACGGCAAAGGCATGCGGCTGGTACCGGACCTTTCTCCCGGCGAGTTTCCCGGCCTGAGGATATTTACCGTAAATAACGAACCACTGGTCGAAACCTACAAAAACGGCGAACTCATCAGCACCGACGATTATCTGGAAATATTCCTCCCCGCCCGTGAAAACATCGAACGTATCACCCCCGTAATGGTGCAAACCATCAAAATTGCTCATGGAGAAATTTGATGGAGGGTTTAGGGTTTAGGGTGTAGAGTGTAGAGTTTGGGGTGTAGAGTTTGGGGTGTAGAGTTTAGAGTAGCGGTAACCTTTCATCCCTCATCCCTCACCCCTCATCCCTCATCCCTCATCCCTCATCCCTCATCCCTCATCCCTCATCCCTCATCAGTAGGCACGGAGAAAACAC
>JALWSS010000010.1 GCA_026993525.1 Saprospiraceae bacterium | reverse complement strand
CGGGGGGTAGAGGGCGGGAGTTGAGTGAAGCCTCGACCCCAGAAGCTGCGCCCTCATATAAAAACCTGTTGCGAGTTGGTGGTCAATCTATTTTTTTGTGCAGATGACCGTTTTTCTCTTTCAGAACAGGGCCATTGTCCTCGTCGCTGACCACCCAGTCTGAGAGATTCACTTCTTCGGAGCCGGGCACATCGTCCAGGTTGATGCCCTTGCGCAGATAAGCCGGCTCTTTCTCCAGGTCGTTGATTACCTGAGGATTGCTGAGTTTGGGCTTCTTTTTGAACATGGCCAGGCGCTCTTTGCGCTGGCGGGCCCTTTCGATGCGCTCCATGCGCTGGCGTTCCAACTCTTCCTCCTCGTCGGTCACATAGAAGTCTTCCTCCACCGTTGAAGTTTTGCGGCCGGGCTTGTCGCCAGACAGGTCAAATTCCACGGTGTTGGCCGGAAGTGCATCCTCTTCCTGCTCCATTTCTTCCATTGGGTCCATTCCTGCCGGGAGGTCATCGTCCAGAGAGACCCTTACCGGGCGGGCATTCGACATGCGGCCTTTGCCCCTGACGAGCATGGTCTGTTGTTCAAAACCGGTGGCGATCACCGTAACGCTGAGTTGCTCACCCAGGGTTTCATCGTAGCAATTGCCCCAGATGAGGTTGGTACCCTGGCCGGCTTCCTCCTGCACGAATTCGGTGATCTCGAAGATCTCGTCCATGGTAGCTTCCTTCGTACCGGAGGTAATGTTGATGAGTATGTGTTGTGCTCCTTTGATGTTGTTGTCTTCCAAAAGCGGTGAGTTCAGTGCCTCGTCAACGGCCCTGATGGCCCTGTTGTCACCTTCGGCGGTGGCCGTACCCATGATGGCTACGCCGCTGCCCCGCATGACGGTGTTCACGTCCTCAAAGTCAACGTTGACATAACCGGGCACGGTGATGATCTCGGCAATGCCTTTGGCGGCTGTGGTCAATATGTTGTCAGCCTGAGCAAAAGCCTGAGAGATGGTCAGGTTTCCGAAAATGGCTTTCAGCTTGTCATTGGAAATGACAATGATGGTGTCAACGTGCTTTTTGAGTTCTGCCAATCCTTCAAAGCCATGAGACACCCTTTTGTTACCCTCAAAGGTGAACGGCAGGGTTACGATGCCCACCGTCAGAATGCCCATTTCCTGGGCAGCTTTGGCAATGATGGGTGCAGCCCCTGTGCCCGTGCCACCGCCCATACCGGCGGTGATGAAAAGCATTTTGCAATTGTTGGAGAGGTAGGCTTTTACCTCATCTATGCTCTCCTCGGCAGCCAGTTTGCCGATGTTGGGCTTTGAGCCGGCGCCGCGGCCATCAGTAAGTGTTGGGCCGAGTTGGATTTTTACCGGAACAGGGCTCAGCTCCATGGCTTGCCTGTCGGTGTTGCAGATCGCAAAGTCAACACCATGGATACCCTGCCTGAACATGTGATTGACGGCATTGCTACCACCGCCACCTACTCCCAATACCTTGATTATCGGAGTTTCGTGGGTTTCGTCGATCAATTTAAAGATCATAACTGCTAATGTTTGTCGTCCGCCCGGCCAGTTGCAATTCTCAATTTCATCTTCGCAATGCCGTAAGGACAGTGTTTGGATTAAGTTTCATGGTTGACAAGCCCTTGTCTCAATGGCCATCATCAGACGGCTTGTCAACCAGGATTCAGGGTTTGTGCTCAATCAGAAGTCGGCGTCAATGTCGGCCTGGAACCACTCTTTGGTTTTGTCAAGGATTTTGTCAAACCAACCAGCGCCGCCATTGCCGTTGTTCTTGCTGCTTTCAGCCTCCAGCTGCTGCTCTTCCATTTCCTTGATGGGATCTGCAGCCATCTTGTTGGCCCGTTCTTCAGCCAGTTTTTTTTCGTCGGAAATGCCCTTGAGCAACAATCCGATTCCCGTGGCGAATACCGGACTGTTGAGCTGCTCACCATAGCCGTGTGCCAGGTGCTCAACCGGCACTCCAATCCGCGTATCCAGCCCGGTGTGGAGTGCAGTCAGTTTGTCGAAATTGCGCAGCAGCGCGCCTCCGCCGGTCATCACAATGCCGGCGATGAGCTTGTTGTCGAATCCACTGCGGTGAATTTCCCAGTTCACATAATCCAGGATTTCCTCAGCCCGGGCCTGAATGATGCTGGCCAGGTTTTTTTCTGAAATCTCTTTTGGTTCCCGGCCTTTCAGCCCCGGAATGGTGATGATGCGGTTGTCGTAAACCTCCGATGCCAGGGCAGAGCCAAAGCGCACTTTGAGTTTTTCCGCCTGTGCCTTCATCACATTGCAGCCCCCCTGGATGTCGTTTGTTATCACGTTTCCACCGAAGGGGATGACCGCCGTGTGCCGGATGATGCCATCCTTGAAC
>JALWSS010000009.1 GCA_026993525.1 Saprospiraceae bacterium | reverse complement strand
GATGCCAACAGGTAGAGGTTGAAATGCTGTTTTACTCCGGCAGTTGCATTGCGTTTGCGAAGAAAGGCGGGATAAGGAATTCTGACCGGATTCAACAACCGGCTGATCACCCGTCCGTACCAGTTGGTGATGCGCTTCAGGATGCGTTCAAAACCCCCGAAGACGATTCCACCCAGCGTTCGGCCTTCGAATTTCTCCACCTTTGAAAAGCGACTGGCCAACATCGGGGTCAGTGTAAAAGACACGAAAAGCGACATCAGCGTTGAAAAAGTCACCACCAGCGCAAACTGCCGCATGATGTTGCCGACGATACCTGAGGTGAGGGCTATCGGCACAAACACCACCACGTCAACCAGGGTGATGGACAAGGCTGTGAACCCGATCTCATTCCGGCCGGTGAGTGCGGCCTTCCGGGGTCGCTCACCCATTTCGAGGTGCCGGTAAATGTTTTCCAGCACCACGATGCTGTCGTCCACCAGGATGCCGATGACCAGCGACATGGCCAGCAAGGTCATCAGGTTGAGGGTAAAATCGAAGGCGTACATCATCAGCAGGGTGGAGATCAATGATGTCGGAATGGCCAGCATCACGATGAGGGCGTTGCGGAAGGAGTGCAGGAAAAAGAGCATCACCACAGCCACCAGGACGATGGCCAGCATGAGGTCGTGTTGCACGGCATCCACGGCGTTGCGGGTAAATGTGGTCTGGTTGATGCCGACGCTGAACTGCATGTTGTCGTTGGCATACTGCTCCTCCAGTTTGTCCAGCAGGGCCAGCACTTTGTCGGCCACAGACACGGCATTGGCATCGGTGGTTTTGGATATCTGCAGGCCGAGTGCGGCTTTGCCATCCACACGGCTGAGACTTACAAGGTCTTTTTTGCTGTCGCTTACTTCGGCAATTTCGAAGAGTTTCACTTTGGACCCGGTGGCTTTGTCCACGGCCACCACCTGGTTCCCGATGTCGTCAACCGATTGAAACTTCCCGGCCAGCCGGATGGTGATCTGTTCGTTTTCATTTTCCAGTTTTCCCGTCGGAAAATCGAGATTGGCCGTTTGCAGGGCCTGTACCACTTGCAGCATACTGATGCCTTTGGACTCGAGCGCAGCGCGGTTCAGCAGTACTTTTATTTCGCGCTCCTGCCCGCCGATGATGTTGATGTTGCCGACTCCCTCTATGGAAGAAATGGAGGGTTTGAGCCTGTCTTTTACCACGTCATACAGTTCTGTGTCCGACAAGTCGGCAGACACACCCACACTTAGGATGGGAAATTCATCAGAGGCGAATTTTGTCAGTGCCGGGGGTTCGGCATCGTCGGGCAGGCGGGCAGCCACGGCATTGATCCGCCGCTGTGCATCGGCAATGGCTTCATCCACGTCGGTGCCGTCTTTCATTTCGACGAAGACAAAGGAGATGCTCTCAAAAGAGGTGCTTCGCATGCTCACAATGCCCTCCATGTTGGACACCGCATCCTCGATGACCCGGGTCACCGAGTTCTCCACTTCTGCCGGACTGGCGCCGGGGTAAATGGTGTTGATGATCACAAAGGGGGCATCGAATTTCGGTATCAGTTCCATGCTGAGTTTGTTCAGACTGAACAAACCTGCTCCTATCAGCACGATAAAGATCACGAGGATCAGGGAGGGCCGTTTTATGGATATTTCAGTAATTGACATGATGGTCGGATGATTTGAATGAGTGGGGTTTGCAAAGCAGATTTACTGTTTATTGCGGTTGGCCACACGGATGGCTTTGCCGTCTTCCAGGTTGATCTGACCGGAGACGACGATGCTTTCTCCAGCCTCCAGTCCGGAGCGGATCTCCACCTTGTCGCCGATGATCCTGCCTGTTACAACATGCCGCAAAAGGGCCTTCTTTCCATCCAGCACATACACTTTCGCATCCTGCAAGCTTCCGACGATGGCCTCCCTCGGCACGGCCAGCACCTCTACGGGCCCTCCATTGCCGAAGTGGGCGGTTGCCGTCATCCCTGAGCGCAAAACATTGCCCGGATTGGGGCATTCCACTTCCACCAGGTAACGTCTGTTTGGTGCGGCATTGACGTCAATAAAGCTCACCTTGCCACTCAATTCCATGTCGGGAAACTGGTCAACCGAAACTTTCACCTCTCTGGCCTTGTGTACATGCACCACCTGGTCTTCCGTGAGGTACACCTGCAACTTCATCCGGTTGGTGTTGGTGATGAGCGCCATCTGTACCGCCGGGCTGACCAGGGAGCCTTTTTCAACTTTTTTGTTGGACACAAATCCGGAGATCGGGGCTTTGACTTCGGTCATGCTGATCTGTTTTTCCAAAGCCTTGATTTTGGACCGGATGTTCTCGATCGCTATGGAGGCGTCATCCACCTGCTGCTGCGTCACGCCGCCATCGCCGATGAGGGCCTGGAGCCTGGCCAGGTCATTTTCTGCTTTTTTCAGGTTGGTGCGGGTGGTTTCCAATTCTATTTTCAGCAAGTCGTCGTCAATTTTGGCCAACACAGCTCCCTCCTTTACATAGCTGCCGTTGTCGAAATTCAGTTCGACGATCTTGCCGGATGCCTCGCTCATCACCGCCACCAGTTTGTTGGGTGCGAAATTGCCGAGGGCATCAAAACTGCCGTCGTAAGTCACCTTCGCAACGGTGCCTGGGATGATCGGTACCACCGGATTGGATATTTGCGAGAGGCGGGAATTCTCCTCCAGGGTGTCCTTATTCTCCGAAAGGGTAGTTGTTATCCACCAGGTAAGTGCAGCCAGTCCGATGGTCCACAAAACGATTTTGATGATTCTTTTACGGTTCATGATTATTCAAAGTTGGGGATGAAAAAGTTGGGTGAATTCCTGTTCAGCGACCCAGTTGGATCAGTTGGCCGTTGGCGTGCAGCAGGTCTATCTCCGCCAGTTTTAGTTGTGCCAAAACCGTCAGGTAATTTGCCTGTGCACTCCGTAGCGAGGACTCTGCATCCAGCAATTCGACAATGTTTCCGATGCCTTGCCGGTAGCGCTTTCGCGCAACAGCGTACACATCTTCGGCCACCCGGATGTTTTCCCGGAGCGACTCCAGGGTGTTTTGATGTGCCTTCAGGGTACTCAGGGCGGTTTGGTGTTGCAGTTGCAGACCGGCCAGAACATGGTCCAACTGCAAACCCACCTGCCGTTTGTTCAGCATGGCGGTTTGCCGTTTGCTGTCTTTGTAAAAGCCGTCGAAAATGGGTGCCTGGAGCCTTACACCAAGCTGCGAAAAGTTGGACCAGTTTTGTCCGGTTCCGAATTCATCCAGGCTGTTGGCCTGCCACTCGTAATTGTAGTTTGCGAAGAAAGAAAGGGTGGGGAAGTAGCCGGCCTGCCAGCGGCGTTCGTCCAGGTCGTACAGTTTCATTTGCTGTTTGAGCACCATCAGGTCGGTTTTTTGGGCAAAAGCAGGATGAGCCATCAACCGGTCAACGGCATCCAGGTGCTCCTCGTTGATGCTGTCGGTGAGTGCGATCTCCGTTTCCAGCGGCATGTTCATGGCAAATTTGAGTGCCTGCTCAGCCTGACTGAGGTAGAGGTCCAGGTTTTTGAGCTCGGTTTCCAGGTTGAATTTCTGCACTTGGAGGCGCTCTTTATCGGTGCGGGTAGCCATTCCCTGTTCGTACTGTTTTGACAGGGTGTTGTACAGGCCGGCCACCTGCTCGAGGTTGGCTTCGAGGATGCCTTTCTGTGCGCGTGAAAGCTGCACCTGGTAGTACAGTTTGGCCACCTCATAGGCCACATCCTCTTTGGTTTTGTCCAGTAGCAGCTTGTAAAAGTCGTTGACTGCATAGCTGGCGCGAACCCCCATCAACCAGGTTTTGCTGAAGAGCATCTGATCGAGGTATATTGAGCTGGAACCGTTCCAGTTGGTGCCGAACTTTACCGATTGGAACTGACCTGCCGGCCCTCCGAAGAATTCTGCCGGAATCAGGCTGGTACGAAGAGATGGGTTGTAAACCATCTGGGCATGCACACCCACCTGTGGCAAGCCGGTGGCAATGGATTCACGCACCAGTTCCCTGCCCTTCTCAACCTCGAGCGCCGCACGCTGCACTTCCGAATGATGGGTCATGGCGTATTGCATGGCGGTTTTGAGGTCCAACGGCGTTTGACCGAAGGCAGGAACCAGCAAAACACAGGTGATTGACAGGGTGAAAAGCAGCGGGCAAATTCTAATCGGGGACATATAGGTTGGTTTAGAGTTTAGGGTTTAGGGTTTAGGGTTTAGGGTGTAGGGTGTAGGGTTTGGGGTTAGTCAGAAATTGGTTCTTTGTAGTGTATGTCGTCCACATAGCGTTGCCACAGTTTCAAACCTTTGGGTGTGGCGATGGCGTGCACGTGGTAGTCGTGCAGTTCCCTTATCAATTCCCTTCGGGTAAATGCAGAACGGGAATTGGCCAACTCGTCCACAATGGTGTAAGCTGCCTTAGCGTAGATCCGGGCCACGATCTCCACATTCATGTCATTGCGGAACAAACCCTCCTGCTGGCCCCTCAAAAGATTGGCCTTCATGCAGCCGATGACGGTCTCATCCTGCTTCGTCGTCATCAGTTCCCAAACTTTACGGTAGTATTTGCGCAAGTCGAAAAGGACGGACGGGGAAACATCCTTGACCTTGTTGATGATGTAAGCCCCCATCTGGCGGATCTCATCCAGGGCATTCTCCGCATTCTGGTGGATGGAGGTCATTTTGCACTGACTCTCGTGGTTGTGACACAGTATCACTTCTTCCACCAACTGGTCCTTCTTCTCAAAATGCTGATACAAGGTTTTCTTGGAGATGCCAAGCTCACTGGCAATGTCATCCATGGTGACGCTCTTGATGCCCAGCTTCATGAAAAGCTTCTCGGCGCGCTGCACTATTTCATCCCGCATTTCCATACACTAATTGCTTTGCCAATAAATAGAATGGGTGCAAAACACCGGAAACTTTAAAAGGTTCAGAAGTTTCCAGAGTTTTTCTGACTATTTTTTGACGAAAGGGGTAAAGTGAGGAACTGAGGAATTGAGGAACTGAGGAATTGAGGAACTGAGGAATTGAGGAATTGAGCGCCCCGATCCCGAAAGCTGATGGCTGTCGGCTTCGGGATCGGGAGGTTTAGAGAGATTTAGGTGCGTCTGAGCGTAACCCCTGTCTGCCCGCCAGCCCGTCTGTCAGCCGGACAGGGACAGGGCAGGTCTCTAAACCTCCTAAACCCCTCTGAACCCTATCCATTACCCACAAATCCACCATTCCGGTTCTGAGAGGTCTGCAAACATAGTACACTCATGAAGTTACCGGGGCTTGAAAAAACATTCCTTACCTCATCAAACATCTTGAAACCCCTTGTTTAAACGAGGGGTTTGCGAATTAACCCCCAATCACATCAGACATCTTTACAGAGCATCAGCATCAATTTCAATTCACATCCCGATTTTGGTGCTAAAGCCATTCCTGATGTGATGTTTTGAATAGAAGTTAGATGTGAGCAGGGGTACTGGCATGATTCCCGCCGTTTCCCGTCTGGCCGATGGACAGGAAACAGCGGGTTACAAGATGGCTGATGTCATCACAGCTTTTTGCCACAACTTAGGCAACAGGGTATAAAATGTTTCTTTTCACAATCAATGAAGTCGGGTTGCAGAGGCATTTCCCGATGGGGTTGGGTTTTGTGGGTAATGGGTAGCTTCTAAACCTCTCTCAACCAACAATACTATCAGGTAACTCCAATTAAAAATGACTTTTTACCCCGTGCCGACATTGAACAGCGGCCAGAGACCGCAACTTAAATGCGTCACCGAACACAGCTCGGGAGTGGTTTATTGCAGACCGGAAAGCGGCCAGACGCCTCATCGTTTCCTCAGTTCCCCGGCTGGCCTGGTGCCAGCCGGAGTGCTCACTTCCTCACTTCCTCAATTCCTCAATTCCTCAACTCCTCGATTCCTCGATTCCTCGATTCCTCCCCCATGCCGATACTTATCGGCACGGGGCTCGATTCCTCATCCAGCCGGTGGCTCCCACAATTCTATTTTGCGGCCTTCCGGATCGAGAATCCAGCCGAACTTTCCGAAATCCGTGTCTTGCATTTCACCGACAATTTGGACGCCTTCGCTTTGGAGGGTTTTGAGCAATTCTTCCAGGTTTTCCACCTGGTAGTTGATCATGTAATCGTGTCCGGAAGGGGAGAAGTAATCTGTGTCGTCTTTGAAAGGATTCCAGGCGGTGTAGGTTTCTTCTTCGGGCTTGTCGTGCCGGCGCCATTTGAAAACCGCGCCCCATGATTCCGATTCAATGCCGAGGTGCCGGGTGTACCATTCACGCACCTGATCGTTGTTCTTGCACTTGAAGAAGATACCGCCGATTCCGATCACTCTTTTTTTCATGTGATATCAAATTTAATTTTCGAAGAAAGGCCAAAGATACCGACTGTGGCCGGAAGCATTATCTTTCCGCACCATTGTCACAAAAATCAGGGAAGATGAACCTTGCCCGCCAGATTTCGGAACAGATAAAAGGATTCCACTACGGACCCAACGCCACCGGTGTGAACCTGAAAATGGCACTGGACGGCGTGGACTGGAAAATGGCCACCACCAGGGTTGACACGCTGAACAGCATTGCCGGGTTGGTTTTTCACATCAATTATTACGTGGATGCTATTTTGGGGGTACTGAAGGGAAAGCCCCTGACCGCCCGCGACAAGTACAGCTTTGACCTGCCTCCCATCAAAAGCCGGGAGGATTGGGAGCGCTTGCTGAGCAAGGTGTGGCGGGACGCCGATGAGATCATAGCTATCGTGGCGGGCCTGGACGATTCCAAACTGGCAGAGGTCTTCGTGAAAGAAGAATACGGCAATTATTACCGCAACCTCACCGGCATGTGTGAGCACAGCAATTACCACATCGGGCAAATTTCCATGCTCAAAAAGATCATCCGGGAAGCTTCGGGACAGGCATAAAAAAAGGCAGCCGGTGGTTAATCCGGCTGCGACACATTTACTCTCACTAATTAGTATGAAACTTGAAACCGACTTACTAACTGTTTGACTAACGGCTTTAGTTCATGTTTGGTTTCCTGATAAGGCTGTATGCAAGTTAAAGTTTTTACAAAAGCCTCGCCAACAACCGCCGTCAGAACCAAAGTGCAGGCATTTGCATCGGAAGTTGGTTGCACCTTAACTTTTTAGACGTTTTCAGACGTTTACCAAACCTTTGGAGGTTCAGTAAACGTGGGTCTAAAACCCCATCAAAAACCCCACAAAGACTTGGTTCCTTCGGAAAATGGGGGTTTTTCAATTATTTCACTTCAAGCATCTCACCTTTTGAATGGCTGGTGAATTCAGGGGCGTACATGCACTGTATGGTGGTGATGCCATTGGAGAAGGAGCCCCGGTTGGTCACTTTCATGCGGTACTCAAACACATAACTTCCTTTGGGCAACCACGGGAAGAAAAAGTTGGTGGCAGCATCGCGGGTGCTTTCGTAATAGCCCAGCCCGCCCTGCCATTTGTAGGTGCTCAGAACATTCACCGGCTCAAAAGCACTGGCCCGCATGTCTTTCATGTGGACGTACTCCATGTCGCGGTCCACTTTCAGTTCAACTCTGGCCACGACCTTGTCACCAACTTTCAGGCCCTCCCCATTCAAAGGCTCCAGTTTCTCTCCGGCATCGGTATTTACCACTTTGAAAAGCGACTTTTTGAGCGTCAGCGGCGTTTCCCGGAAGGTGGTGATGTTGTCCAGTTGCTCGAAATACTGCCAGTACATAGCTCCCCAGGCAATGCCGTCATTGGGGTTGTCAACATTGACTGTGGCCATACCGGGGGTAATGTCTTCGCCCCCGAAACGCACTTTGATATAGCCGGTTCCGGCTTCAGCGCTTTTTTGTGCTTCGGCAATTTTGCGGTTTGCCCAATCGTCATTGCCGAGCCGAATCATGACGGGCTCCGCATCCAGCCAGTTGCTGCCGTTCATCAGCAGGGCATACACGGCGTTGGCAGTGGCTTTGGTAGTTTTCCAGTGGTTGGTCTGTTTGTTTTTCAGCAACCAGATTCGGAGTTCATCCACTGCCTGCTGGTCCTGCGCCACTTCTGAAAACACCTCTGTCATCAGGGCATGCATCTCGACGGGGGCGCGGTACCACCACCATCCGCCGGGGTAGTTCCAGTACATGCCCAATTCTTCGTTTACGATGGAGCGCTCTTTCAGGGAGCGGACTATGGCCGATGCTGCCTCCTCTTTTTGGCTGCGGTTCAGGGCCAGCGCCAGCAGGCCTTCGGTGTAATTGCCTTTGCCGAGCCAGTATTTTTCGGCCTGTGAAAGGTAATAATCATACACCAGCCTTGCCTTGCCCTCCAGGGGTATCAGCGCAATATCGCCGGCAGGTCCGCCGGATTTTCCGGCACTCAGGGTTGGGTCCAGGTAAAAGGACCTCGCATACAGGTAGTGGGCTGCCAGGTAGTCCAGGTGGTCATCCTCCCATTTTGTTTTTCCTTCGGCAACGGCTTTTGACAGTTCCTCGTAGCGGTCCGTCATTCTTTCGTCGCAATAGCGCACTGCTGAACGAATCATTTCTGCCCATTGCGGATCAGAAACATAATCGCTGACGCCCAGCCGGTGCAGCCTGCCAAAGCCCTCCACGATGTATTGGGTGATGTACCAATTGTCCCGGCCACCGGCAAACCAGGGCCAACCCCCGCCGGGCAATTGCCTTTCCTGAAGTTTTTGCAGGGCGGTAAGGGCCTCCTCACCCATCCGGTTCAGGTCGAAGAGCAGGGCGATGTTGCGCTTTTGGGTTTCTTCGTCTTGTGCCTGCAATACCCAGGGTGTTTCCTCCAACAGGGCCGATTTCAGCGCCTGGTTTTTGCTCAGGTTGCTTTGCATGGCACCTGCCCCTTCATTGCGCCAGCGATCAAAAACTGCTTTGATCTTAGGGGTAGAATTGGCCACCGCTGCTGCCAGGCTGTTGGCATAAAACCGGGAGAATATCTGCTCAGAACAGTCATAAGGATATTCCATCAGGTAGGGCATGGCCTGCACGGCGTACCAGGCCGGGTTGCTGGTGAACTCCAGGGTCAGCCCCTGGTGGCTGAGGGTGGGGGAGTCCGCATTGCGCAAGCGATCAAAAACGAATTCCCGTTGCTGGTGCCCCCGGACGTTGAGCGGCAGGGTTTCCGTCACCAACATGCGGTTGGAGAGCACCGGGGTCACATTGCGCTCGCCGTCGCTCTGGTTGCCGGCCCAGACCATGACGGTATTTTCAATGACGGGCACTTCGGCGACATCCGGCACTTTAAAACGCCAGGCGAGTTGGGCGGAGCCGTTCGCCGGAACTTCAAAGTTGCTGTTGAACTGTGGATTGTCCAGCCATTTGTACACGGGAACGGAGTTGAGCGGGTTCACCATTTGCAACTGCGCATTGCCCCGCAAGGGGCGATCCGTCAGATTCACCACTTTGGCGGTGTACTCTATTTCATCACCCTCCCGGAAAAAACGTGGCGGATTGGGAATGACCATCAGGTCTTTTTGGGTCACCACTTCTTTCACAGCCAGCCCGGCCTCCAGCAGTTTGGTGTGGGCCAGCACGCGAAACTTCCATTTGGTCAGGGCCTCGTTCATTTTGAAGGCAATGACCACATCGCCATTGGCATCGGTGCGGAGCTCCGGCTTGAAGAACACCGTCTCGTTCAGGTTCTCACGAACCTGCGGTACCGGTGGTACCGGTTCGGTGGGCGCCTCCGGTTGTTGCGCTTCCTCCATCATGGCGGCAGCATCAGGTTCAGGAGGAGCTTCGGCATCGGCAATTTCTACACCGGGAGCTACTGACTCCATGACACGACTGAGTTTCTTTTCATAGGCCCGGGCTGCCAGCCTTCCCCCAAATCCATCCAATGCATAACCTATCATTATGGGGTAGCGCAATCCTTTGGGATAAGGCACATTTGAAGACCAGTTTTTCAGCCGGCTGGGGTAGGTCAGGTCATCCGCCAGCACGCTGTAGCGCACGCCGCTGTACCAGTTGGGCCAGGTGTTCCAGCGCCAGTCATTGTTGACAAAAGCATCCAGCGAGGCGTCGTACATGGATGCCAGCACCTCGGCGGCCACGGCCCCGCCCCCGGCACTGCTGATGCGAATGCGCCATTCTTCCTCCTGCCCGGGCAGCAGCTTGTCCCGGAAGGTTTCAAAACTGATGTTCAGGTCTTTGTTGCTCCAGGGCACAAGGATGTTGTATTGCTGGTTCATGGTGCGGTTGTGGCCGCCCCAGTTGATAAAGACCTGTAAGTTGCCCCGGTCGGCTTCCTGAATATCCCAGGTCCAGCGGTGCAGTTTTCCGAAGGGAATCCAATCCCGCTTCAGCACCTCTTTGCCCCGCATCAGTTCCACCAAAACATGCGTTTTGCCCGGTGCCCGAAACACGAGATCAGCCGTTTGGCCGGGCTCGACAGGGCCGGTGTTGACATGGGCCCAGATGGGTTTTGTCAATGCAAGGTCTTTTGTCTGGTCGTCCCAGACCATGAAGTATTTCCGGGTCACCACTTCCTTTCCAAAGGGGTCATTTGCCCGAAGGGTGAGGACATACCAACCCGGATCGAGGCCCTTGGCCCTGAGGTTTATCTGATCGGAATTGGCCGTGTTGAAGGCCCCGGAGAGTAGGGTTCGCTCAACCGGCCATTTTTCCGGCTGGTCTTCCAGTTCCCAGGCGATATTGGGGAACAGTAGTTTGAACTCCTCCTTGCTGTAAATGGACAGGTCCGGCAGGTCCCATTTTCGATCCACGAAAAATGTTTCGGGGGCTTTCAGGCGCTCCAGACTGTACGAGCCGGCGATGTCCAGCTTTTCACCGTCCAGGTTTTGGGTCACCAGCCTGACTTTGTCCATCTTGCCGATCCGGATTTCCTTGCCGATGGCGGCATCCAGTCTGAGGGCCTCTTCGCCAACCACGACGATGCGCTGACTGCTTTGGGTTTCACCGTTGAGGTCGGTCACATCCGCATAGACGGTGAAGTGGAATTCAGGCCTCAGGCCGAGTTGAGCGCTTTTGTCAGGAAGGGCAGGGAAGGAAACTGTAAACTCACCGTTCGCGCCGGTGGTCGTTTCGCCGTGGGCAATTTCCCGGCTTTCTCCGTATGCCGGGAACCAACGCAGATACCACCAGGGCAGCCACGGAAAGCGCACCTCTCTTACCACCTGCCACTTAACCCGGGCACCGTCCAGGTTGAAACCTGCATAGGCTTTTGCGAGGCCGCTAACTTTAACTGTATCACCCAGCCGGTGGGCTTCTTTTGGCTTGTTCAGCACGACCTCAAATTTGGGACGTTTGTAGTCTTCCACCCGGAAAGAGGCCGAGTTGCCGCCGATGCTGCTTACCAGGCTGTAAGAGCCATTCAGGCCTCCCGTTGGCAACACAAACCGGCCGTGCGCGGTGCCGTACTCATTCGTTTGGAGATCCATGAAGGCTACCTCCTGGTAATTGGCGTCTTTCAGGGTCACCCTGACGGCTTTGCCGGGCAGAATGGAAGGCAGCCTCTTTTGGTCAACGTACAGGCCATAGATTTTGAAATACACCGTCTGGCCGGGCCGGTAAATGTTCCGGTCCAGCAGCACGATGGATCGCTCATAGGCTTTTTGCCTCGAGTTGCCGGGGTAGTTGTAAAAATTGCGGTTCAGCCGGAGCGAATCTTTCCGGTAGTGCAGCAACATTGAAAAACGCCGCTGATTTTTACCCGAAGGGAAAAAGATGAAACCGTCGGCATTGGAGCTTGAACTTCCGAATTTAATAAGGTGGGAGGTGTGGGTTCGGCTGTCGTATCGGTCCTCAAAAAAATCGGCGCTGACTCCTTGCAGCGGTCCGCCGTCCTGGCGATGATAAACGATGAAATGCGGGCGACCTCTGTTGTCATCGCGCTGCCAGAGGCCCAGGTTGGTCACCTGGATGTGGGTGAAATAAACGGAGGCGGATTGTTCCAATGACTGATTGTCAGACACCACCACCAGATATTCTCCGTAGTTCAACTCTTTGAGCCCGGTTTCAACCACGTGCACCTGGTAGTCTCCGTCGTCGGGCAGGTCAAAGGCCTGCTCACTGACGGTTGGCAACTTTGACAGAAATGCGATCCGCCTTTTGGTGGCATCGCTTTCCCGGCTCATCATTCTCCATTGCTCATTTCTTTTTTCATTCATTCTGTAAATCCGGACGATTGCCGCACGCAGGTTTTTGTATTCCAGGCGGCAGAGGATCGGTTTTCCCGGAACCACATATTCCTCCAATTGCATCTTCAACTGGGGGATCTCAATCTGCGCCTTTATGGACTGGCAGATGCTGCTACCCCGTGAATCCGGAAAGTTTTCAATGGCCTTGTCACATATTTCAACGGCTTTCTTCAGGTGCCATTTAGCAGGGTCATTTCCTTCGGTAAATTTATCTTTGAGGGCGTCGTACTTGTTTCCTTTTCGTTGGTACCATTTGGCCTGTTTGGCTTGTACCAGGGTTTGGCCGGGATTTCCATCGAGTTTGATTTCCCATGCTTTCAAGGTCTTCAAATAAGCCTGGTCCTTTTCATCGAAAACAGCCTGGCCAAGTGCGTAGTCGAGGCGTTTGAGGTCGGCTTCCAACAGTGCTTCCGGGTATTCTTCGGCTTGCGCCAAACGGAAGGACAGCAATTCCTGGTACAGCTTCAGCACCTGCAACTGATACGAACTGCTGTCTTTCGTTTCGGGTTTCCAACTGGCGAACACCTCCACGGGAGCCAGCACCTCGGGGCTGTCCATTTCAAACTGATAAGCCGGTTTGGTGAGCCAGGACGACTCGTGGGAAAAATGATCCAAAGCCCTGAATGCCAGCAAATCGTAAAGGGTGGGGCGGAGATGGCTGTTGGTGCTGTCGGCCAGAAGAAAGGCGAAATTCCCAATGGGTTCTTTTTTCAGCTTTCCGTCAGAAACGGATGCCCGGTACAAGCCCCTGATCTTTTCTTCGAATTGCCGGATTGTCCAGGTGGTGATGTTTTTTGACGGCGGGGTGCCGACATCCGTCCGGTCTCTGAACTTCCAGATGTTTTGCCCGAGGTAGTTGGCATAGGATTCAGCCAGGTAGGACTGCAACAAGGGCCTGATGGGGTAAGCACTGTTGTTGGTTTCTTCTTCGACATAAGCAATTGCTTCCGGCACTCCTCCCTCCTGTAATTCAGCCATGTACTGCGCCATACGCATGATGCCGGCAACGATGTAATCCGGCTTGTTTTCCTTTCTGGCAAGGGCGATGAATTGTTCTGTTTTTCCGAAGGCCGATCTGACCAGGCCCTTGCTTTCCAGGCTGTCAATCTCCTTCCAAAGTCCGGTAAGGTCATTCATGTTCTCAAAGGGTTGGGTTTTGGTGGATTCAGGATAGGATTTGCAGGCCATGAGGAGCCCGATCAAAAGCGAGGCAATGAACAAGACAACTAAGTATTTCATGGTTTGAGATTTGGCGGGTGTGACAATTTAGTTCCACGGCAGGTAGATGCACGCTTCCCGGTAAAAGCACAAACACAAGATTAAGAAATGCCATGCATCTTGTCCAGGTGATAATTCTCCATGCTTTTATACCCGATGCGAAGTGGTTTGCGAAAATCCGTAATTCTCATCCGATGTGGATGGACAGTTCGGCTCCGGGACCGCCGACCGAACCACTTCTTTTTGCGTATAGCAGCCTTTACCTTTGCCAAAATTGCAGGAACAATGGGCAATAGAATTTACATGGACAACAACGCCACCACGCCCTGTGACCCCAGGGTGCTGGAGGAAATGTTGCCGTATTTCACGGATAAGTTTGGCAATGCTGCCAGCCGGAGCCACACCTTCGGTTGGGAAGCCGAAGACGCCGTTGACAAAGCCCGTGAACGCATTGCTGACAGCCTCGGTGTTTTACCGAAGGAAATCGTTTTCACCTCCGGCGCCACCGAAAGCGACAACCTGGCCATCAAAGGCATCTTCGAGGCTTACGCCTCAAAAGGCAAGCACATCGTCACCGTAAAAACCGAGCACAAGGCCGTTCTGGACACCTGCAAGGCGCTCCAAAAGAAAGGCGCCGAAATCACCTTCCTCCAGGTTGACTCAGAAGGGCTGATTGACCTCGATCAGCTCAGGGATTCGATTACCGACACAACCATTCTGGTGGCTGTGATGTGGGCCAACAACGAAACCGGGGTGATTCAGCCCATGCCGGAAATCGCTGCCATTTGCGAAGAAAAAGGCGTGTTGCTCTTCAGTGATGCCACCCAGGCAGTGGGTAAGCTCGATGTAAAGCCCAAAGAAACCGGGGTTCATCTGCTCGCCTTTTCCGGCCACAAATTGTACGGCCCCAAAGGGGTAGGGGGCCTCTACGTGAGCAGCGCCCACCCGAGGGTGAAACCGGCTGCCCAGATTCACGGCGGAGGGCATGAGCGGGGCATGCGCTCCGGCACTTTGAATGTCCCGGGCATCGTGGGCCTGGGAGCAGCGATCAACATTGCGACGAAAGAAATGCAAAGAGAAGCTGAACGCCTGTCCCGGATGAGAAACCGCCTTGAAACTGCTTTGCTCGAAATTGAAGAAAGCCGGGTGAACGGCAGCACTGCGCACCGCCTGCCGCATGTGACGAACCTCTCGTTCAGGTGTGTGGATGGCGAAAAACTCATGGCCACATTCAACCAGAAACTGGCTGTTTCCTCCGGCTCGGCCTGCACCTCGGCCTCACTTGACCCTTCCCATGTGCTCACTGCCATAGGACTGAGTGACGAGATGGCCCATGCCTCCATCCGTTTCAGCCTTGGAAGATTCAATGTGGAAGAAGACGTGGACCTGGCCATTCAACTCGTCAGAAACGGTGTTGACAATCTTCGCAAAATCAGCCCCGTCTGGGAAATGTGGAAGGAAGGCTTGCTGAATGATCTTTGAGTAAATGCGCCACCCTAAACGATTGTTGAGGATCAGCGTTTATCTTTGTAATTGTTTCGGATCAGAACTTAGTTGACTAACCAACCACATTTGAAGATGATATACGTTTCGGAAAGCGCAAAAAAGAAGATCATTGAGATCAAAGCCAAAGAAGGGTGGGGCGACGACTACTTCGTTCGGGTGTCCGTGACCAGTGGAGGCTGCTCAGGCCTTACCTATCAAATGGATTTTGACAACCAGCCCAGGCCAGACGACCAGGTTTTTGAAGACAACGGAATGAAAGTCGTTACTGACATCAAGAGCCTGCTGTATCTGTTCAACTCCACCCTGGAGTTTTCCGAAGGCCTGAACGGCAAAGGCTTTACCTTCAACAATCCCAACGCTTCACGCACCTGTGGCTGTGGCGAAAGCTTCGCCATCTGACCCCGCACTGGCACCGCATTTGAATGTACCGGGGCATGGAAAACCTGGTTTATGCTTTCATTTCCTTTCTTCTGTTGATTCTGGGCATGGTTTGCATGAAATCTGCACCGGCATTGGGACTGATCATCTTCGGAATCCTGCTCCTCTCCCTTTTCGTCAAAGCGAGGCTGTAAGGCTGCCGGGGGCCTCCTGATTTGCACTTCTGACAACAGTTGTTATTTTGCCGCATTCATTCCTGAATGCCCCATTTTCCGAAGGAACCATGTTTTTGTGGGGTTTTTGACCCACGTTTACTAAATCTCCAAAGGTTTAGTAAACGTCTATTAAATCGCAATGGCTATGGGCAAATACATACTCGCATTCGATCAGGGCACAACCAGTTCCAGAAGCATCGTTTTCGATGAAAACGGGCACATTGTAAGTGTTTCACAAAAGGAATTTACCCAACACTATCCACAGCCTGGCTGGGTGGAGCACAATCCGGATGAGATCTGGCAGACCCAACTGGAAACCGCCAGGGATGCCATTGGGAAAGCCGGAATTTCACCATCGGAAATTGCTGCTATCGGAATTACCAACCAGCGGGAAACCACAGTGGTCTGGAACAAGTTCACCGGCCAACCTGTCAGCAATGCCATCGTCTGGCAAGACCGGAGAACAGCCGCTATCTGCCAGAGATTGTTGGCCGAAGGAATGGAAGCTCACATTCGCTCTGCAACCGGGCTTGTGGTTGATGCCTATTTCTCCGGCACCAAGGTTCATTGGATACTCGAGAACGTTTCTGGTGCCAGAACAGCCGCCGAAAAGGGGGAACTGCTTTTCGGAACCGTGGACACCTGGCTCTTGTGGAAACTGACCGGCGGCAAAGTCCACGCCACGGACTTCTCCAATGCTTCAAGAACGCTGCTCTTCAATATCAACACCCTTGAATGGGACGCTGAAATGCTGGCTGCCCTTGACATCCCTGCATCTATGCTGCCAGAAGTCAAAGCATCAAGTGGGGTGTTTGGCCATTGTGTAAAAGAATTGCTGGGGGCAGAAATCCCCATTGCCGGCATGGCCGGCGACCAGCAAGCCGCACTGTTCGGACAAGTCTGTCACAGCCCGGGCATGGCAAAAAATACCTACGGCACCGGCTGCTTTATGCTGATGAACACCGGAACTGACCTGGTTCACTCAAAAAACGGCCTGCTAACCACCATCGCATGGGGCATTGACGGCAAGGTTGAATATGCTTTGGAAGGCAGTGTTTTCATTGCCGGAGCTGCCATTCAATGGCTTAGAGACGGCCTCGGACTGATTGCCGACGCCTCAGAAACCGAAGCACTCGCCAGAAGTATTGCTACAACTGACGGTGTTTACATGGTACCGGCTTTCGCCGGAATGGGGGCACCCTATTGGGACATGTATGCCCGCGGTACCATTGTAGGCATCACCCGAGGCACCACCAGGGCCCATCTGGCAAGGGCCGCATTGGAGAGCATTGCGTTTCAAAGCAAAGATTTGCTCACTGCAATGGAGTCTGATGCCGGCATGGAGTTAAAAGTGCTGAAGGTGGACGGTGGCGCCACTGCCAACAACTTTCTGATGCAATTTCAGGCCGATATTCTTGGCTCGAAAGTTGAACGTCCAAAGATTACTGAAACCACTGCATTGGGCGCAGCCTATCTGGCCGGAATCGCAGTGGGGCTCTGGAGCCAGGGCAAACTGGCCGAAAAATGGGAACTTGAACAAGCCTTCCTGCCTGCAATCTCCAACCAGGAACGTGCGCTGAAATACCATTGGTGGCAGAAAGCTGTTCAGCGTTCTCTCAACTGGATAGAAGAAAGCACTACCTGAATCCAAAATCGCATTTCCCTCTCGACGATGTTAACCAAAATGCCTCCTGTAATTTTGAAATACAGGTGACGTTTGTTGGGGAAATTTTCCCGTTCGTGGACAAATAATCCCTTTTGTGACACAGATTCTTTTGAATCTTCGCCCCGGCGATATAAATTTGCCCGCCGTTGAGCAAATCCAAATTTTTTTCTAAAACCTTAACAACAGTTACAAAAGATGCAGCTCAGGAAATTGATTTTTACAGTGGTGCTTTTCATGGTGGCCTTCGTGGTGGTTGAAGCACAAACCAGCATGGCAACCGTAGCAAGTGATAGGGTCACTGTTTCTGACGAAGAGGATTTGCCGGAACTGAAAGGTGAAAACTGGACATTCTACCACGACAAGGAACACAAAGTTTATTACATTGATTTTGAGACGATTAATGTCAACCTCAACGAACTCCGGATCAAGAATTCCAAAGGTGAAATCGTGTTCCAGGACGAACTGTGGAACCTTCCGGTTAACACCATCTACGAACTCGACTTTTCCAAATTCAACCCCGGCCGCTACGAAGTTGAGTTGAGAACCTTCACCGGATACATCAAAAAGGACGTGCTCGTAGAAACTGAGTAAACAAATGTCCTTCGTGCAAAAAAGGGAACCTGCAAATGCGGGTTCCCTTTTTTGTTGCTCCCAGGCTGCCATTTGCAAGAATCCAGGGCTTGCAATATATTAGGCGCTGCAAACATATACTCAAAACGAAGTGGTTTGGGCGGCGCACGCCGCCCAAACTCCCCATTCACACTTGACTACAGTGATGTGTTATTCTCAAACCACTTCGAGTCGAGTATACATCTGTGGGAAAACCCGGCTGCCCGGCGCATATAAAGAGGGGTGATAGGGCAGCCACTACCTGTGAAAACAATGTTGAACCCTCACCAACTGCCCGCTCTCCGGGTACTGTTACCATTCATTACAGGAATTCTGATCGCGTATGGTTTTGATCCGGGGTGGTTCTATCCGTCCATTCTGTTTGGCTGTTTTCTTTCAATTTTTCTGTTCACCGCCTTTGCAAACAGCCTGTTCAAAACGGAACTGCCGGCAAAGCTCAGCGCTGCACTTCTCTTCGCAGCAATGGGTTACCTGGCCTGTTGGTTCAAACAGGAACTGCATGCGGCTGACCACTTCAGCAAAGCCGCCAAATTGGAGGAGAGCAAATTCATTTGTGAAATAACCGACGCCCCCCAACTGAAAGAAAACTGGGTTAAGGTTCCCTCCAGGGTAACCCACCTCGTCAACGATGGGGGCAATTCACAGGCGACAAGCGGCAATATCCTGATCTACCTTGCAAGAGACTCGTCGTCGGAGAGGATATCCTATGGAGACGTGATCTTGCTGAGCAAAGCACCGCAAGCTGTAAGAAAAAACACCAATCCTGATGCATTCGATTACAGCAGGTACCTGCATTTTCAAAACATCCATTTCCAATCCTTTGCCCGAAATGGAGACTGGAAGTTGCTCGGATCTGGCAAAGGAAACCCCATTCTTGCTTTTTCATACCAATCCCAAAAGCGCCTGGTAAGAATCCTGCGAAAGCACCTGCCTACACAAGATGAATTTGCAGTTGGATCGGCGCTGTTGTTGGGCTACCGGGATGAAATCTCCGATGAACTGCGAGATGCCTACGCTCAAACCGGGGCCATGCATGTACTGGCTGTATCCGGTTTGCACGTTGGGATCATTTTTGTCCTGCTCACTTTTCTCTTCCACAAAATTGAGAGCCGGTCAAGAGTTGTCGTTCTTCTTAAAACCGGGGCCGTTCTCACAGGTATTTGGGGATTTGCGCTCGTCACGGGTGCCTCTCCCTCCGTCATGCGTGCAGCCACCATGTTTTCCCTCCTGGCAATGGGACAAGCCCTGCAACGCAGTGGAGCTATCTACAACACGCTGATGGTCAGCGCCTTTATTTTGCTCCTCATCAATCCGTTATGGCTGGCCAGTGTAGGGTTTCAGCTTTCTTACCTGGCGGTTTTTGGCATTGTTTACTTTCAGCGGAGGTTTGAACGGATGATCTGGGTTCCCAAAGGATTCCTTCGCAAAATTTGGACACTGGTCACAGTATCGCTTGCCGCTCAGCTGACCACGGGCCCAATCAGCATCTTTTACTTCAGACAGTTTCCCGTGTTTTTCTGGTTGTCCAGTCTGTTTTTGGTTCCGGCAGCGGCCTTGCTCATGTCAGGTGGCCTGCTTTTGATGATGCTCGAATGGTGCGCACCAGGGATTGCGTTTTACATCGGCAAAACACTCTGGGCCGCCATCTGGCTTTGCAACCAATTGGTTTATGCCATCCAGTCGGTCCCGGGGGCATTGGTCGAAGACTTGTTTCTCACCGGTAGTCAAACTATTTTGCTTTATATGATTCTTCTGACTGCCATGGTTTTCATCAGCCATAAACACAAACGCTCGCTGATTGTCAGCTCAGCGATGGGTCTGGCCTTTTTTGCAACAACCTCTTTCCGTTCCATTTCCAATTCCGAAAAGTTGGAAGTGGTCGTTTTTGATCAGTACAAATCCACCGTGATAGAATTTTACCACAACAAGCAGTGTTTCAGAATTGCAAGCGAGGGAATTGACTACAAGTCGCTGGGGTTTGTGGTGAAAGGCCATCACCAGCGGCTTGGCATCCATGAGACTTTTGATATCAGCGGTACTGCGGCAGCCTCCAAAGATTCTATTCTTCTCAAGAAAGGAAACCGGATACTGTTCGGAGGCCTTCGCATTCTGCACCTGAATGAAAAAAGCAGGGCCAGGCCTTCAGCCCCATTGGAAGTTGACCTGATCATTGTGTCTGACAACCAGGGCTATCTGTTGAAAAAACTACTGCAAAGCATCACTTGCAAAATGGTGGTGTTTGACACCTCAAACAAGGTCTATCGCATCGGGAAATACACCCAACTCCTTGACAATCTTGGAATTAAACACCACGTAGTAGCCAACCTGGGAGCTTTTCAAAAAGCGTGGGAATTGGAGTAGGGTGGGGTGCCAATTTCCGCCTCAGGGGTATATTTGCCGGCCAAACTTCTCACATGAAAAGCACTTTCTACGAGTTCATCAGCGTATTCGATATATTCAAGATCGGTGTAGGCCCATCCAGCTCACACACCATGGGCCCGTGGATGGCTGCCCTGAAATTCCTGAAAGCCATAGCGGACAAAGGGGTCCGGAAGATCACAACAAACTTGTACGGCTCTTTGGCGAAAACCGGAAAAGGGCACGGAACCGATATTGCGGTAATGCTGGGTTTGGCGGGACATCATCCGACAGCCATAAATGTGGACAAAATAGCTGACTATATTTCCAAAATAATGGATGCGAAAAAGCTTGAGGTTCATGGCCACAGCATCCTCTTTGATCCGGATAAAGATATCTCCTTCATAAATTTCAGGCTTCCTTTTCATCCCAACGGAATCACCTTTGAAGCCAAACTCATTGACGGGGACATTGTTTCAAAAACCTTTTATTCCATCGGTGGAGGTTTTATTATCGAGGAAGGTGAAGACCTCACTCATATTGCTCAGCCTTCAGTTCCTTACCCAATTACCAGAAGTCAGGAGTTGGAACAATATACTGATTTGGAATCCGTCCCGATTTCTGAGTTGGTGTTGAGGAATGAAAAAATATTGCGAAGCGAGAAGAAAATACGGAGAGAATTGTTGAATATATGGGAAACAATGTTTGAATGTGTATTCAGGGGCTGCCACAAATCCGGGGAATTGCCAGGTGGGCTGGGCGTCAGCAGAAGGGCCCATGCAATAAATGCCAGGTTGCTGGAAGGTTGCGAATACACCACCAAAAACGGCTGGTTGAGAACCATCCGCCTGAGTGGAAATTCTTTCATCAATGTAACAAAATGGGTCAGTTGTTTTGCCCTGGCTGTCAATGAAGAAAACGCCGCCTTCGGCAGGGTAGTGACCGCACCCACCAATGGCGCTGCCGGCGTAATTCCTGCCGTGTTGTTGTATTATTTGTGTTTTTGTGAAAACAGGGGGGAGGAGGACATTGTAAAATTCCTGTTGACAGCCGGCGAAATTGGCAGCTTGTTCAAAAAGGGTTCGACAATTTCAGCCGCCATGGGCGGATGCCAGGCAGAGATTGGTGTATCTTCCGCCATGGCTGCGGCCGCTCTTACAGAATGCAAGGGAGGTTCACCAAAGCAAGCGATAATGGCAGCAGAGATTGCCATGGAACACCACCTGGGCCTTACCTGCGATCCCGTCAACGGCCTGGTGCAAATTCCATGTATCGAAAGAAATACAATGGGCGCCATGAAGGCTATCACAGCCAGTCAGATTGCCCTTAGCTCCGATCCGGCCCTGGCCCGGGTCACACTTGATAGCGTGATAAAAACCATGTGGGAAACCGCCCAGGACATGAGCGATAAATACAAAGAAACAGCTGATGGGGGCCTGGCTCTCAATGTTTCGGTAAAAGTGCCCGAGTGCTGATCAGAAACGCTGTACCGATTCAATGATGTACATAGGGCGGTGTTTGATTTCCTGGTAGATATTGTCCAGATAAATAGACATGATATATAGCATCAAACAAGTCAATGCAAAAAATATTGAACTTAAAACCACCAAAAATGTCCATCCTGGTACCGCGTCGTGATAACTTCCCAATAAATCGTAATTCGTCAGTTTTACTTTAACCGCATTGACGATCACCAACACCATAAAGCCGATTGATACAAGGAATATCCAGAGAAATACGGTTCTGAGGAAAGAGGTGAAAGAGGTGATTGCGACAAGCGATGTCCGGAATTTATCGGTGAACCTGGTCTCGTCGTGTTTCAATGGTGTATCAACCTTGATAAAGGAAGTGCGATAACCAACGATGGAATAAATGGCCTTCATGTATCGGAGGTTCTCACGGAGCCTCAGCAAAGAATTCAACGCCCGGCGTGATATGATTCTCGTGTCATGTGCTTTGTCATCAACCTGGAGGTCAGAATATCTTCGTAAAATACCGTAAAATATCTTGTAAAACGGTTTGACATAGAATCGGTCTTCCCGCCTGGATGCCTGCAAGTAAACAATGTCAAATCCGCTGGTCGATTTTTGATACAGCTGATTGATCAGTGCTGGTTGATCCCAGAATTCCCGTTCAAATACAACGGTATAGTCACCGTTTGACCGGTCCAATCCGGCCACAATTGCATGGTTTTTCACCACGGGCGAGCTCAGGTTCAGCATGTAAATGAATCGCTTGAAATCTTCGGAAAAAACTTTCAGGTAATCAGCAATATCCCGGCGATGAGAGTTGTTGACAAGAATTACTTCAAAATCAGAAAAGCCGGTTTGCAACACCGGCCTTAGCTTTTGGAGAAGGCCAGGAAGTGCTTCTATCTCCTCATTGGAGCTCAGAACCGTAACGACCGTCAGGAAACAATTATTCATTTAACCAGTGAATTGTTCGTAGTACAGTTTTTCTGAAGAGTTTGCCCAAAATGAAGCCCGCTTTTTGAATGCCAGGTAGTTGTCATAGACTTTCTTCGCAAATGGGTCTTCACTCGTCAACTCTTCAATTACTTCATCGGTAAAAATCTTAAGTTGTTTCATCACATCGGTAGGGTAGTGGCGAATATCAACTTTTTCCTCCCCGATCAGTTTCTGGAGGTATTCAGCATTCCGGGCCTCAAATTCTGACAAAACCCAGTGGTTCATTCTCAAGGCAGCGGTCCTTACAATTGCCTGTAGATCAGGTGGTAATTCAGCAAATTTGTCCTTGTTAAGGATAATTTCAAGCTCTGCGGAAGGTTCATGCCAGCCCGGCACATAGTAGTACTTTGCTATTTGATGGAATCCCATCAGGTAATCGTGATAAGGGCCAATCCATTCAGTGGCATCAATGACTCCACGCTCGAGCCCTGTGTATATCTCACCACCGGAAAGCAAAACGGGGGTGCCTCCGGCTTTCGCAAGTACCCGACCGCCAAGGCCCGGCATTCTCATTTTCAAACCCTGAAGATCTCCGATGCCATTGATGGCCCGGTTGAACCATCCACCGGCTTGCACGCCTGTATTGCCTCCCGGAATCACAATCAGCCCAAATCCTTCGTAAAGTTCCCGGTACAGTTTCCAGCCATCGCCGGACAGCATCCACGCATTCATTTGCTGGGCATTCATTCCAAACGGCACGGCTGTAAAGAATGCAGCTGCGGGAGCTTTGCCCACCCAATAATAAGATGCACCGCTGCCAATTTCAGCGGCCTTGTTCCGCACGGCATCAAAGGTTTCCAAAGCAGGCACCAGCTCGCCACCACCATAGACTTTGATTTTCAAACGGCCACCTGACATCTCCTCCACCCATTGGGCAAACAAATTACAGCCCTCACCAAGCACCGGAAAATTCGGTGGCCAGGTAGTGACCATCCGCCAGGAGAATTCCTCTGAAAATTTTCCGCTCAGGTTGCTCTGCTGCTGGGCTTGATATTGGCCGCCGCCGCAGCTGCGTAAAACAAAGGGGATGGAAAGCGTCCCAATTGCAAGTCCTTTGAAAAATCTTTTGCGGGAGATTTTTTTCATCTGATCCGTTTTTGTATCGGCAAATATACCCTGTAAAATGGGATTTATCTTGTACACGTTTTTCCGCAAGGATACTTTCGAAGGATTTTTGGCAAGTTATGGTTCGTCTCCAATTCTTGCATGTGGCTATGTGCTGGAAGAATGCAACGGTGGATCAAGGGCAGCATTTGTCAGAACCATTTTGGAAAGTTTGGACAAGTTGCCTGGTAAGTGCTCTGTATCAACACATTATGAATCCATGTATGCTCTCTGCAATGCTGACTGGCGATTTGTTCGAACAACTTGCTTGTGATTGGTGTCACCAAGCGCTCAAAGGGGGCTTACTAAATTTGCATTTTTAATTGTTGACAACAATTCGCCATGACGACAACTCTGAATGATTGGAAATTTCTCCTGATAGCAAGCTTGACATTGGGACTTGCGCCGTTTTTACCAGAGCCTCATCTCATCGGAAAATTGAGATGGGTGGCTGGTGGAGCCCACGGAATGCAGCCCCTGGACTGGTTTGACCTCTTTATGCATGGCGCACCTTGGATATTGCTTGCCAGGTATGTAATTGTCAAGATAACAAACGGTAAAAAGGAGAAAGCCGCTCAGTCCTGAGCCATGTACAATCCTTTGCAGAGATATGGTTATCAGTCGTTACATTCTGCCTCTCACCACAAAAGTATTTGATTTCTTCCTCAACAAATGGGAAGAGAAAGCAACCTTCGGCTATATCAGCAAATTATTGATCCTTTCGTTTGTGTCTGGCATTGTTCTGGCTGAAGCGAAACGTCAAGGGTGGTTGGCTGGAACCATATTGGATAAAAATATCACCAATCATTTCCTCGCAATTGAAATAACATTTACCTTTCTGTTGCTCACCGAGTTGCTGTCGCTGATATTTACCATGCCCAATTCTATTGTTGAAAGCGTGGGAAAACAATTTGAAATTTTATCGCTTATTCTCATTCGTTCAGCTTTCAAGGAATTTACAAAAATTGAGGAACCAATAGACTGGGAAAATGTTCAGGGCGCAGTTCTACACATTGCTTCCGATGCTTTCGGAGGACTTTTGATATTTATTCTGCTGGGATTCTACTACTTCCTTCATAAAGACACCAGACTAACCAAAAAACACAGTGATCAAGTGCAGTTCATTGGATACAAGAAAATGATCGCTACACTTATGTTTTTTAGTTTTGTGGCAATTGGATTCATGGATTTGCAGCACTTTTGGAACACGGGTGATTTTCATAATTCATTTAATACATTTTACACACTCTTGATATTTAGCGACATATTATTTCTTTTGATTGCCCTTCGATACAATCCGGATTATTACACGCTGTTCCGATACTCGGCTTTTGTATTGACCACTGTGTTGATCCGTATCTCACTGACTGCGCCGCCCTTTTTCAATGCTCTGATAGGGATAGGAGCCATTGTTTTCTCCATTCTGCTAACCTCATCTTTCAATTTTTTTCACCAAAGAAAGGCCACCAACTTGTAAAATGGACTGACTGGTATCATTCCAATCTCTTACATTTGCCCATATTGATACTACGAAATGGAGTGGTTTGAGTAAATGCGGCTAACTCGCGGTCAAATCACTGTTGGGATTGGAGGACTCAGAATCCGAAACCTGTTCAGAAATATCCGTTCAATTCAATTTGCGTATAAAATTTCCGGGATGAAAAAAATTCTTTTGATTTTTCTTGTACTGAGCGCGTGCTGTTCAGGAGATTTTGACAATCCACATGCGGTACGTCATGCGGGTGTCCTTCGGCAAATAATGCAAACAGGAGATATCTCCGCCAAAGCAGCTTTAAAAGACCTGAAAGATTTGCCCCACCTTTATGCCATCGGTTCCGTCGAAAATCTGAAAGGCGAGATTCAGGTTTTTGATGGAATCCCCTGGGTAACCACTGCAAATGGCGAACAAGCATCTGTTGACAATTCCTTTGACAATAATGCCGCATTGCTGGTTTGGACACAAGTGGACAATTGGCAGGAAATTACCATTCCTAAGAACATCCACACCTTTGAGCAAGTGGAAGCCCTCGTTCAAAAAGCGGCTGAAGAAAATGGGTTGGACACACAGACACCATTTCCTTTTTTACTCGATGGAACTATGGCTTCACTCAATTGGCACATTATCAATTGGAAGGATGGAGATAAAGTGCATTCACATGAAAAACACGTTAAATCAGGTTTACACGGGAAACTTGAAAATGTACAAGCAGAAATACTGGGTTTTTACTCCAACCACCACCATGGCATATTCACCCATCATTCAACAAACATTCATGCGCATTTCAGAACCGAAAATGCCCCATACGGCGGACATATAGATGATCTGGAATTGGGTAAACAAGTAGTGTTGAAATTGCCGCTGAAAAAATACCTGATGATTCAGCATGCCACACTTCCCAACCTCGACAACCTGGGTGAAACAAAGAATGACCTACAAGACGCCTGTGTTCTGATAAAAAATAATACCATAGAATGGGTGGGCCCCTGCAGCGAAGCTCCCAATTTGCCAGAAGGAACAGAAGTGCTTGATGCTTCCGGCAAATATGTAATCCCCGGACTGTTTGATGGTTTTGCAGCCCTGAACAACCAAGCGTATTGCAACGCCTATTTGTACATGGGCATTACCAATATTATAGCAGTGGACGGAGGAAGGAGGGGGGGCTTTTACGCCGGTTGCAACCCCAGCCCAAATATTTATCGACTTGAGGGTATTGGCCAGGAAAAAATACCTTCTGATTCACTTATGGCACAAATTGATGCCCTGCACAAGGGAGGATACAAAGTCCTACTGCTGATGTATGGCCTGACACCCCAGCAGCTTGAACTGGCAATAAAAAAAGCCAGCGAACTCGGCATGGCCACCATCGGTGAACTCGGATATACAACCTACAAAGAAGGCATGCGCCTTGGCCTGGATGCCGTGGTACATACCACCCGTTATTCACTGGATGTGGCACCTCCCGATATGGTAAAAGCAGTAGCTGACGAACCTTTCAGTAATGACCTCAACAGTCCTAAATGGCGATATTACAAGTTTCTCACTCAGCTAAAAAAAGACTATCAGCCGCTGCAGACCCACGCAGAAAATATCGGAAACTCAAACACTTTCATTATGCCAACCAGCAGTCTGTCGTACCTTGATTTACCCGACCATGACAACCCCTGGGACGAACCCATTGCTAAAATTTTAGACAGTGAGGATATAAACCGGCCAGCAAATCCCACTACCGGCAATCACAGCATTGACAGCCTTGAACAAGCTGCTTATACCAATTTGATCCTGAATGAACTTAAAAATATTGAGCCGGCCTATTATCAGCACGGCGCAAAATATCTGGCGGGAAGTGGCACCGATGTTTGGGGGACAATGCCGGGCATATCACTCCACCATGAATTGCAGTTGCTTCATGAAAAGGTCGGCTTAACCAACCGGGAAGCGATTGCCGCTGCAACAACGAATTTTTCCGCAGCTTTTGGCTGGAAGAATGGCAAAATTGAAAAGGGATATCCTGCCAACATATTGATTCTGAATAAAAACCCACTGCGAGATCTTCAAAATCTAAAGGACATATACCTTGTCATTCTTAACGGAGAAGTGTTGGCAAGGGATTCCTTTCTCAAATGAATGTACTCACAAATGAAATTGACATTCTCTTTTTCAATTCTGTTCCTGCTGGTGCAAAGTCTCACTGCCCAAAATGGGAAGATCCTCGCCAGGGAAATGGTTGACATTTACAATAACGAAGAACTTGCAAGACGCATAAGTTACAAAGATGGCGACGAACAAAAATTAATAGATGAATATGCCTATCTCGACAGTGTAAACATCGAGCGCATCACATACTTGAGTGACGGACTGAAAGTCAACGGATACCTGGCCTACCCCAAAAATGGAAATGACCTGCCATGCGTCATATACAATCGCGGGGGAAACCGAAATTTCGGTGCTCTGAATGAGTACAAAGCTGCTTTTATTCTTGCCAGGGTAGCAAGTTGGGGCTACGTCGTGGCCGGAAGTCAATACAGGGGAAATATGGGTAGTGAAGGAAAAGAAGAATTTGGCGGCAGTGATATTGATGACGTCCTGAACCTGCTTCCTTTTTTTAACAATATCGAACAAGCTGACACTTCCAGGATGGCAATATATGGATGGAGTAGGGGAGGAATGATGACCTACCTGGCATTGACCAAAAGCAAGAGGTTCAAAGCTGCCATCGTAGGTGGCGGATTGTCAGACTTGTGGACCTGGATGGATACCCGCACTGATACTATTGAGACCGTTTTTGCAGAAAATATCCCTGATTATGCTACCAATACCAAAGCGGCTTTGAATGCTCGCTCAGCCATTAAGCAGGTTGACAAAATTTGGAAGAAAACCCCTGTGCTGATACTCCACGGAACAGCCGACAAGCGGGTTACTCCGGAAATGGCCCTTGATCTGTCAAAGGCATTTATCCGTGAAAGGATTCCGCACCGGTTGGTTATTTTTGAAGGAGGAGACCACAGTCTGGGAAATTTTCGTACCGAAGTTGACAGTATGGTCAAAGAATGGCTATGGAAATACCTCAAAGAAGGATTGCCGGTTCCGCAACATAATTAGATGTGTTATCGGACTGCTCCATATTGAGATGTGACACGAATCACCGTATTAGAGAATTATCCCCCGTAGTTTTGCGGCCGAAATCATCATTCTCAGTAAATGTCAGTCGGAATATTTGAGTCCGTAGGTAATAAATAATTCGGGCTATCATTTATTTGCCTGACTGAATCAAACCTTTTGACCAATGAACTTTCAAAACAGCAACCAGACTCCTGCAACAATTGTAGATGTTCGTGAACCGTACGAATTCCAAATGGGGCATGTTGAAGGTGCAATAAATATCCCTGTTGGTAGCGTCATACCCCGGATTGAAGAATTCAGGAAAATGCCAAAGCCAATTGCGCTGTACTGTCAGAGCGGTAATCGAAGCGGAATGGCAGTTTCTCTGTTATACGCCTATGGAATAGAGGAGGCTTACAACGCGGGAAGTTTGGAAGAAGCGCAAGCTTTGATGGCTCAGACCAGCTAACAAATCCGGTATCGCCGTCCAAACCGCTTCTATTTGAGTGAATAAGTTTTTCCAATTTTCAAACCCTTCGCTAATCGTCCCAATGTAATGAAGTCATTTGATGTGATTGTAATAGGCGGCGGGCCGGGTGGGGTAGAGGCCGCCAGATTGGCTGGTGAAGCTGGGTTGCGAACTGCCTTGATTCACAATGCTCCCATCGGAGGAAGAGCTACCTGGAACAGCCTGCTTCCCTCAAAATCCTGGCTGCAATTGGCGGAGACTCTTCAAAAAGCAAATGGACATCCTGTGTTGGGCAATGTTCTGAAAACGCCGATAAAACTAAACCACGAGGCATTGCGGCACTGGATTGCTAAAAGCTCCTCCGATCAATCCTCGTTCCAGAAAAATCAATTATCTGCAGCGGGTGTTTCGCTAATCGAGGGAAATGCACATTGGTCTGGTCCCGGCATCGTCGAAGTAAGCAAATCCGATCAGGTAGTGACCAGACTCTCTTGTAAAAATCTCATCCTGTCTGGAGGCTCTGTGCCGATTTTCCTCCCTGATGTCAAACCGAACAAAAGCCGGATAATAGCCCCGAAAATCAGCCCGTTGCTGAACGAGGTGCCCGATAGCATGATTGTGATGGGTGGGGGAGTAACCGGAACCGAATACGCTTTTGCCTTTGCATCATTGGGGACATCTGTAACAATTTTGCAAAAAAACGACCAGTTACTCCCATCCATTGATGCGCAGGTCATCAAAGTTTTTACAGAATATCTGACCCACAAATTGCCCGTATCGGTACACACCGGCACTACCGTAGATTCTGTTGAACAGGTCAATGACAAGGTAATCGTAAAAAGCAACCAGGGCCAAACATTTTCTGCTGCCTACGGATTTATTGCAATAAGCAGAAAAGCCGATCTGAGTTTCTTTAAAGGAAATATTCCGGACGGATTGGAGGTGTCAGGAAGTTTTATCAACGTGAATCGGTGGAGTGAAACTACAATTCCGGATTTTTATGCAATAGGCGACATTACCGGGCCGCCCATGATGGCCAACCGTGCCAAAAGCCAGGCAAGAGAAGCTGTCAGGGCAATACTGGGCCAAAAAGATGAAACACCTTTGCCCGTGACCATGGAGGCCATCTATACCCAGCCCAATGTCGTGCAGTTAGGCAACATGTGTGTAACTCCTGACAGTTTCGTAAAAACACTAAACTGGGAAGGCAACTTGAAAGCCGCCATGAACAACTACACCGAGGGGATTTTGCGGATTCACATTCAAAAGAATACGGAACTCATCCTGGGTGCTTCAGCATTTGGTAATCACGCCACCGAAGTACTGTCTGTTTTAGAACTTGCGATCAACGAGCGAATTCCCTGGCCGAAAGTCGTTCGAACTCCATACGCCCATCCAAGCCTGTCGGAAGTGTTGACCTGATGGGCTTTTTAGTCTTGCTTGTTGATAATTTATGTTATGTTAAGTAGGAAGTTTTTGGACTAGGTTTTTAGGTTCCGAGCTTGTCTCGGGATTGATGGGTTTTTGATTTTATAGTTTTTGGGGGGATTTGCGGGACAGGAGAAAGTCAATCGAGATTATTGACTGATGGGTTTTAATCAATAGCAATTAGCCTTGACGGAAAATGGCACTACTCCCCTATTCTGGCAACACAGTATTTATCGAAGATCCAATGCTTTTCCGGTGCATCCCGATGGCAGGGAAATTCCGAGTATATCACAGACCGTTGGGGCGATATCTTCGATGTAAATGCGGTCATAAGCGTTTTGCGCAGCGACCTTCCAGCCAAAAAAGATGATTGGCACGTGTGTGTCATAAGCATAGGGAGACCCATGAGTGGTGCCACCAGTTGGCTTGTAGTCAATCCAGCCGGGATAGAGTTGAATATAGTAATCCCCGCTCCGTTGAGGCTGGAAACCATTGCGCAAGCGGGTACAGACAGCACCAGTGGATGAGCATGCGCTCCAGTCGTTCAGATCAACGACGTTCAGGACACCGGCAAATCGCATTGCAAAGCGCTTTATTTCATAGTCAACCTGCTCATAATCAATGGAATCTACCTCTTTCAGGTAAACTTGTTGATTGATAAAACTTTCAACGGGATCAATGCCGATCCGGTGTTCCAGGTAGCTTCGCAGCCCTCCTTCAAAAGTATTTCCTTTAAAATATCCGGCAGGTTCCCCAACGTATGCCGGAACATCCGCAGCCCCGTGGTCTGCTGTGAGGAAAATCAAAGTATTTTCGAGGCCAACTGTCGTATCAATAAAATTCAGAAAATCTGCGAGCAGGCTGTCCAGGCGCAGATACATGTCCTGGACTTCAACTGAATGTGGACCAAACCGGTGTCCGGCGTAGTCAGTAGAAGAAAAGCTCAGTGCTACCATGTCCGGAATACTGTCTTGTCCGAATTGTTCAGCAACAATGGCTGCTTCCGTAAATTTCACGACGAGTTGATTGCCCTGTGGAGAAGTGGCCAACACATCATAAGCGGTCTCCCCTGCACCAAAGGCTCTTGTTTCACTGATCTTTTTCAAATCGTACGGGAAAGTGGCAGCATCCGTGTTGCGAAACGGCCACTCGTAACTACTGCTATCAGGTTGGCTTTCATTGTACATTTCAACGGGATTGAGCAATTGCCAGCCTTCTTCGAGGTAAGTCTGGGGCAGGTCCAGCCCGTTGAACGCCTCAACCCAGTCAGGTAAACTATCGAGGTATGCGCTACTGGATATGAAATTCAGGGTGGTCTTGTCCAGCCAGTAGGCCGCATCGGCATGCTGACCGGCGGGCAGGATGGAAGCCCTGTCCTTTATAGCGATCCCCAGGGTTTTTGCCTGGCCGTTTGTGCCCAATTCCAATTGGTCGAGAACGGTGGTGGCCGTTAACCGGTGGGGAGAGGCCTGCCCGCTCGTGGCATTATCCCCTACTGATGAAACCGACCCGTCTTCAACGCAATAGACCTTTCTTTTTTCCTTCCGGGAGTACCAATCATTGCCAATGATCCCGTGGTGGGCAGGAACTGTTCCGGTGTAAATGCTGGCATGGCCGGGTCCGGTATAGGTCGGGGCGTAGTTGTAATGCCCGTTGTGAGCTACAAACCCCTTTGACAACAGCCTTTTAAAGCCATTCTCGCCCAGGTCATCCCAATATTTGTACAGGTAATCATAGCGCATTTGGTCAACAGTGATCCCGACAACGAGTCTGGGCGATTCCTGGGAATAACTTTCCAGATGGAGAAGAATCAACAGAAACAGGAAAATGATCTTTCTGATTGGCATTGTGATGAAGTTGAAGGAGTTTGGATGCGGATGTTTGCCAGGATCGGCAAATTTAGTTGTTCGGAACAATTGTGCACATGCGCCATGTATTACCTTTGCGTCTCAAATCTCACAACGTGACCAAAAAAGTTGTAACACCCTATACTGACCGGGAAAGTAAAAAGCACCAGGTGGCCAGGATGTTTGACAACATCGCCCCGAAGTATGATTTCCTCAATCACTTCCTTTCACTCGGCATTGACATTTCCTGGAGGAAAAAGACCATAAAGGCCATTGCACCTTACCGGCCAAAGCATATACTGGATGTGGCAACCGGTACCGCTGATCTGGCCATTGAAGCTGCCAACACCTTGAAGCCAGAACAAGTCATAGGCATTGACATTGCCAACGAAATGCTGGAGATTGGAAGAAAAAAACTGTCAAAAAGGAATCTGAACACTGTGATCAGTCTTGAGACAGGTGACAGTGAAAACCTCCGTTTCGAAAACGAATCCTTTGACGCCGTTACCGTGGCCTTTGGTGTCAGAAACTTTGAAAACCTGGAAGCCGGATTGAAAGAAATGTACCGGGTGCTCAAAAACGAAGGGGCAATGGCTGTTTTGGAATTCAGCACCCCTACCCTATTCCCTTTCAAGCAACTTTACAATTTCTATTTCAGCACCATTCTGCCGTTCATCGGTCGTGTAACATCCAAAGACACAAGGGCGTACAGTTATCTCTACGAGTCTGTGCAAGCTTTTCCGGACAAAAGTCGTTTTGAGTCCGTCCTGAAAGAAATTGGATTCAAATCCGTAAAATCAAAAGTATTGACATTGGGCATTTGCACCCTGGATGTCGCTGAAAAGTAAAACCGATTCCTGAACATGAACTCAATAATGACCAGAACGATTTCTTTGTTTTTGTTGGCCGGCCTTTTTCTCTTCGCTTCGCAAAATAGCTATGGACAATCGTCACGGGGCAACTATAACTTCCTGGATTTCAATCAGAAACCATACTATTTCGGAATCACACTCGCCTACAATTCATCCAATTTCAGGGTCTATCAGTCCCGGGACTTCATTCTCAATGACAGCATTCGCCAGGTTGAATCGGTAACCGGGCCCGGCTTTAACCTTGGTATCGTCACCAACCTCAAGATTGGCAATTACTTTGACATCCGCTTTCTCCCTACCCTCTCATTTGCGGAACGGAACATCAACTACGCTGCCACCAAAGACTACCGCCGGCCGTTTGCCCGAAGGGTGGAATCAGTATTTGTGGAAATGCCATTCCATGTGCGCTACAAGTCGGAACCCTTCAAAGACATGCGGGTGTTTGTCATAGGCGGTGTGAAATATTCTTTCGACGTAGCCAGTGATTCTCGCTCGAGGCAGGCTGAAGACCTGGTAAAAATTGCACCGAATGACTTTGCCTTTGAGATAGGTGCCGGCATGCAATTCTTCCTCCCCTATTTCATCTTTTCACCGGAGATCAAGTTCTCTCACGGACTCAACAACATCCTCATCTTTGATGACAACCTGGAAGAATCCAGCGTCATCGAGAAAATTCTATCGAGAACTTTGACGATTTCCTTCCATTTCGAGGGGTAAGCGTGATCCCGAATCCCGGTGCCGGGATTCGGGAGGGTTGGAGGGGTTTCGAGGAGTTTAGAGGGGTTTATCCCGATCCCGAATCAAGTTCGGGACGGGAGGTTTAGAGAGCTACCCCTTACCCACAAATCTTCCATTCCGGTTCTGAGAGGTCTGCAAACATAGTACACTCATGAAGCTACCGGGGCTTGAAAAAGCATTCTCTACCCCATCAAACATCTTGAAACCCCTTGTTTCCTGTCCCTGTCCGGCGGCCAGACGGGCGGCGGCCAGACGGGCAACGAGGGGTTAGCGGATTAACCCCCAATCCCATCAAACATCTTTACAGAGCATCAGCATCAATTTCAATTCTCGTCCCGAATTTGGTGCTAAAGCCATTCCTGATGTGATGTTTTGAATAGAAGTTAAATGTGAGCAGGGGTACTGGCAAGATTCCCGCCGTTTAAACAGCGGGTTACAAGATGGCTGATGTCGCCACGGCTTTTTGCCACAGCTTAGGCAACAGGGTATAAGATGTTTCTTTTCACATTCAATGAAGTCGGGTTGCAGAGGCCCTTCCCGATGTGATGGGGATTTGTGGGTAATCGATAGGGTTTAGAGGGGTTCAGAGGAGTTTAGAGGGGTTTATCCCGATCCCGAATCAAGTTCGGGACGGGAGGTTTAGAGAGCTACCCCTTACCCACAAATCTTCCATTCCGGTTCTGGGAACTCTGCAAGAAAAATATGCCAGCCATGCTCCTGGCCCCCAACTCAAGTCGTGGGTTGAACCTATTCTGAGCACCATACATCCGTCTGGTCATAAAAAAATCCCATGCAATGCTAATTACATGGGATTGATAAAGCTTGTAGCGTGGGGCGGGCTTGAACCGCCGACCTCGTGATTATGAATCACCCCGATAGCTATCGGGGTAACCAGCTGAGCTACCACGCCAAAATATTTGATTCTGGAACATCCACTCTTTCATGGAGCCTCAGGTGGGCACCTCAGGATTATGAATCACCCCCCGATGGCTATCGGGGTAGCTATCGGGGTAACCAGCTGAGCTACCACTTTCTCTTCGCTATATGAAATAAAAAAATCCCATGCAATGCTAAAATTACATGGGATTGATAAAGCTTGTAGCGTGGGGCGGGCTTGAACCGCCGACCTCGTGATTATGAATCACGCGCTCTAACCAGCTGAGCTACCACGCCATTTCGAATTGCTTTCATTAAAAGCGGCGCAAATATAGTCCTGTTTCAAAAAAAATCGCATGGTGTGAGATGTAATTTTCACGGACAGTCACTGCAGGCGCCTCAAGCCGGCTTTTGCCTGTTGATGCAGGCCGGTTTTGTGCGCTTCCGGCTCAATGTTGAGGCATTGCTCAAAAGCGTTGATAGCCAAGGTTTTCTGGTGCTTTGCTTCGTAAATATGCCCCTTTTCCAGTGCGGCCCGGCAGGCAAAATACCAGGGAGCCTTTTTTCCCTGTGAAATCACCAGGTCGTACAGTTTGATTGCCTTTTCATCATTGCCCAGCGCCTGTTCGATCCTCGCCATTCTGTAATGGTATTCCAGGCGGTTCTTTTCACTGAAGTAATCCTGCACATTTCTGGTTTTTAGCACCTGCAAGGCTCTTTGATAATGGCCGCCATCGAACAGCAAGCGGGCTTTCAGCAATTCCGCCGTAGGCATCGAGCCGTCTTTGGCTTCGTTCAATGCGCTTTTGTCATTTCCGACGACGGCCTTGCCCCTGGCCTTGCACAGGTTGATATAGGCATGATACCCACTCAGGTCGCTTTTCAGCAAGCGGCACCAGGCCAGTTTCTGGTAGGCGTCTTTGATGAAATTAAAACCTCTGAAATTATTGACATAGGCGAGGAAATGTTTCTCAGCCGTAAGGTCCAGTGCCTGCAATTTTGCAAGGCCCAGGAGGTATTCCAGGTAATGAAATGGATGAAAGCGATTGCCCGAAGGTGCATTTTCCAGTATCCGGATGGCTTCCTCTCCCCTGCCGGTGCGCATGGCAACATTGGCCAGAACGAAACAATGAAGGGGATTTTCCGAAGGATTCAATCTTGCTTCATTTACGAGTTCCCAGGCCGCATCCCTGTCGTTGACCAGGTGCAACTGAAGGTAGGTGTAGTAGATGTATATTTCTTCTTCGTAAATGAAGTCATTTTCCCTGGCGTACGCCAGCACTTTCTCCAGTTCGTCCCGGCCCTGCTGCAAGGTGCCTTCCAGGCTGGTAAACCACTCCATGGCCCAACGATAGTTATCAGGTACCGTGCCGGCCATGGCGTGCAGAATGCCCAGGTCCTTGTAGTTTGGCATGAATTCGGGATGCGCTACCGCATTGGCTTTCAACAATTTGAAAGCTTTGTTTGCCTCGAAAAATGCGGTGGTGAACTGCTCGTATTTCAGGCGGGCCAGTGCCCATTGCAGCCGTATATCTGCCAGTAAAAACCTGTGCCACGGGGAATTGGGATCACCTTCCTTTTCAATGCGTTTCAAACGGGCATCGCGGTTCTCTTCCAGTCTGCTGAATTCTGACTCGTCTTCGTCAATGTAAACCCTGAAGAAATCAATGTAGTTGGCCACGTGAAGGGCCATGAGGTTTTGCGGATCGGCAGCAGTGGCCAGCGACAGGGAGCCCTCAGCCGCTTCCAGTTGGAGGGATGTGGCCTCCCGGTAGGCCCGTTCAAGAGTTGGCGTCCATTTGCAATGCGATGCAATGGAACTGTCGGCCATTGCGACGAAAAGAAAAAAGGTGAGTATCCAAAGGTTCAGGGGTGGCATCGGCAAAACGTTGTTTTCACTCAAAAGTAGCATCAAGGGCCCGGCAGATGGCATGCGCCGAATGATCGAGTGCATCCTTGCCGTGGGCCGTGGAAACAAACCCCACCTCGTAGCCGGAAGGCCCGAAATACACGCCTTCATCCAGCAAAGCGGCGTAAAAGCGCTTGAAATGCTCCATGCGTTTCGGGTCAATTTCATCGGCACGGAGGATGGGCTTGCCGGAGAATGAAATCCAGAAAATGGAACCTGCATGGGCCACTCTCACCTCATATCCTTTTGACTCGCAATGCCCCTGAACACGCCGCACCAGTTCATTGGTTTTCTTCTCCAGTTCTTTGTAAACGTTGGGTTTGAGCAGCTCGGTCAATGTGGCTTTTCCGGCTGCCATTGCCACCGGATTGCCGGACAAGGTGCCCGCCTGGTAAACCGGCCCGTCCGGAGCCACCTGCCCCATGATCTCCGCTGAGGCGCCATAGGCTCCTACCGGCATTCCACCGCCGATGATCTTCCCGTAGGTAATGATATCCGGCTTGATGTTGTAATAGCCGGCAGCCCCTTCAAATCCAACGCGAAACCCTGAGATCACTTCGTCAAAAATGAGCAGGACGCCGTATTTGTCACAGAGCTTTCTCAGCCCCTCGAGGTAATTCCTTCCTTGCAACAACAGGCCGTTGTTGGCGGGGATGGGCTCGATGATGACGCAGGCAATGTCATCCGCAAACTTTTTCAGGGCATCTTCCACCGCTTCCAGGTCGTTCAGTGGCAGCACGATGGTTTGCGAAGCGAAGACCTCCGGAATACCGGCAGAAGTGCTGACCCCGAAGGTGGCCAGGCCCGACCCGGCTTTTACCAGAAGGGCATCCACATGGCCGTGGTAACACCCATCGAATTTGATGATCTTGTCTTTTCCGGTAAGGCCTCTGGCCAGGCGCACGGCTGACATTACCGCCTCTGTGCCGCTGCTGACAAAGCGGATCTTCTCTACAAACCGGTTGTTTTCGATGATCAGTTCTGCAAGTTCGTTTTCGAGGCGGGTGGGGGCTCCGAAACTGGTACCTCTTTTCACAGTTTCGAAGATGGCTTTTTGAACTTCCGGATGGGCGTGCCCCAGGATGAGCGGCCCCCAGGAACAGCAAAAATCAACAAAGGTATTGCCGTCTTCGTCGGTGATGCGGCAGCCCTTTCCTTCTTTGATGAATAGGGGCACGCCACCAACGGATTTGAAAGCTCGTACAGGAGAATTGACGCCCCCCGGGAAGAGCGATTTGGCCTTCCGGAAGAGTTCGGCGGATGTGTCCCGGTTGATCCTTGCTTTTCTTTCCATCCGGCAAATGTAAACGCCAGACAAGCGCAAATTGTAAGCTTCGGGTAAGAATCTTTTGATCAACGCAGGATGGTCACATCGCCCCGGTACAACTCCTCCACCCCGTCAATGAAACGAATTTTGGCGAACCACACGAAAACACCGCTTTTGAGGAGCTTGCCTTTGTGGCGGCCGTCCCACCCCCGGGAGATATCACCAGGCAGAAAATCAGCGGCCTCGTACAACAGCGCACCGTACCGGTCAAACACTTTGAAATCAACGATTTGCGCCACATCAGCTCCGCCTTCGGGAACGAATATGTCGTTGATGCCGTCACCGTCAGGGCTGAAAACATTGGGGACGAAAACACGGCGCCGGGGCAGCACCTGAACCAGCAACTCATCTGAAGCACTGCATCCGAACGTGTCAGTTGCCGTGAGGGTCAGCGTTGTGGTTTCGTATGGAAACACGCTGGTTTGCAGGCAGGTGGCGCAGGCGAAGAGTTCCGACGGCTCCCATTGCAAGGCTACATCCGGCAAATTGACGAAGGCATTGAGAAATACCTGGTCGCCGAGTTCCACCACCTGGTCGGCACCTACCGCCACTACTATTTCCAGCGGGCCGGGGATGGTGGCAAAAAAAGTTCCGACACAGCCCAGTGAATCCCGAACAAAATAAACCTGCTCTCCGGCGGTATAGCCCGGCAATTCGTTTTGCGAAGAAAAGCCGAATCCATCCGAACTGAAGAGATACGGTGGCACACCGCCACTCACGCTTTCCACGGTGATGACCCCGCCGTCCGGCGGATCGAAGCAACTCAGGGAATTGGTAACGGAGGTACTGCTAAGGGGCTCCGGTTCGGTGAGCTGAATGGCGGATTCTGCCGTGCATCCGGCTTCGTTTGTCACCGTTACGGCGTAGGCTCCCTTCGGTAAATTGGAAATGGAAGCAGTGGTTTGTCCGGTGTTCCATTGGTAAGAAAATGCGCTTCCGGGCCCTGAAGGCATTGCCGTCAGCGCCCCATTGGCATCGCCCTGGCAAATTACCGGACTCGTGATCCCGATCACAACGTCAACAGGGGCGGATGGTCCGTTTAACTGGTATTGCGCCACCGCCGTGCATCCGTCAGCATTGGTCACCGTCACTTCGTAATTCCCTTCGGGTAAACCCGTGAGCAGGGAATCCGTTCCACCGGTGTTCCATTGCCAGGCGGTTGCATTGCCGTTTGTCGCAACCATTATTTCCCCGTCGGAACTTCCGAAACAGCTGATGGGTTGAACCTCACTGATGGCAGCCAAAAAAGCGGCCGGTTGGTTTACCTCCACTTCAAAGATTGCCCCGCAACCGTGTGCATCCGCAACGGCCAGCACATAAACACCAGCACAAAGCCCCGTCAGTTGCGCTCCACTGTCGCCGGAAGACCAGTCGAGTTGGTAGGGAGCGGTGCCACCGGTCACTTGCACGACTATTTGACCGTCGCAACTGCCAAAGCAACTCAGGTCCGCAACAGTCAACCCGGACAAACTGATTGGCAATGGCTCCGGAACCGTCACCACAAACACCGAATCGGTATTGGCGTCGGAAATGGTCACGGTGTAATTGCCGGCGGGCAAATTGGGCAAAGACACAAATGCACTGTCGGAGGCAATGGTTCCGCTACCGGTGAGCGATTCATCCTCGTTTTCCCAGCTGTATTGGTAGGGCGGCTCTCCCGCATGAGCCGTGAGTTGTATGCCGCCATCCGTTCCACCAGGGCATTGCACGGAGTCCACCTGTACGATGGGCTGGACTTTGACGAAGAAAGGCATGGCAAAGCAGGTGTCGCTTTCGCACCCGTTGGAATCTGTTGCCGTGACACAGTAAACATCGCCCCCGGCCAATTGCGAAGCGAGGCTGGTTGTTTGCCCGTCTGACCAGGCTATGCTAAACCCTCCGGCGCCTCCTGAAGGACTCACCTGGGCGCTGCCATCGGTGTTTCCGGGGTTCAGGCCCTGCTGGACAATTTCGAGGTTCAGCACTATCGGATCCAACACAGTAAGTTCCGTCAACACGATGCTGTCGCAACCGCCCGGCAAAATCAGGGTGTCAGCATAGCTACCTGATTGGGTGTAGCTGGAATTTCCGACGAAGAGGGTGTCGTAAGCGCAAATTGTCACCGATTGGTTGGTGACCGGGGTGTCATCCCCGCCATCCGCAATTGTCAGGTTGAAAATGCCTGTTTCAGTCTCGACGTTGCCGCCTCCATCCACCAGGATGAAATACTCCTGTCCCGGATTGAGGCAATGGATGGTCAGCGACTCGTCGGGGGAAGCCGGGCTGTATCCACTGGCCAACTCGGTAAGCTGCCCACTGCAGTCACCGTTTGACGAAGAATAGACCGCCAACTGGAGGTCAATGGGGTCGAGTGCGGTATCTGGGCTTGCATCTATGACCACATGGCCGCTTTGCGGAGCGACAAAACTCAACCATACCCCGGCCTGAACGGAGAATGCTGCGGGTGAAACACCGGTGCTGTTGTCAGAACAATTGTTGGAGAGAGCTTCGGGAGAAGTGATCAGACCGGCTTCGGGAACCTGCCCCAGGGGCCAGGCCTCGCAAACCGCATCGCTGAGGGGGATGACTCCGAAATCCCGCACTTCAACGCCAAACCAGCCTTCCAACTGCTGCGGATCGTCCCAAACGGCATCCACCATGATGTAATAAGTGGTGTTGGGTTCGGGGCACTCGAGCAGGATTTCTTCACCCCAGGTCAGAGGATCGTGGTTTTGCGTGATAAAATTCCAGCCACCGGTGCAGCCGTTGTCGTTGGTCCAGATGGCCGCCTGCAAATTGATGGGGTCCCCCACCCCACTGGGGTCGCTTTCCATGCGAACGAGAACATGGGAAGAGGGAGCCGGCCCGGTACTGAAAGTGAACCACACCGCCTGGTTATTGACCCAGCCGGCGCCGTAGCCCCAGGGGCTGGGCTCGTTGATGGCCGTAGCACAGTAGTTGTTGTAAAGGCTGGTATCGGCATTGCCAAGGACGGTGTCAGCGCTCAGCTCACCGAGATAGATGGCATCGCAGGCATCGTCGTTCAAGCCCCCGGGAAAGCCAAAACTCAACAATCCAAGGGTGGCGGTTGCTTCCGAGCTGCCGCCCCCGGGCAGCTGAATCTGAACCACTTGCGTGTCTTGCCGGAGGTAGGGCACCTTGGTGCAAATGCTTTCCTCACAATCGGGAACCACATCGCAGGGGTTGAAAAAGCCAGGGTCGTTTTCAAAGGCACGCAGGCAGATTTCGATGCTGTCGGGAATATCAGCCAGGCATTGCCAACTGGCCTGGTATTGCAGGTTGGGCAAGGCCGTGAAACAAGGCCCCAGGGCCGGATAGCTCACCCACCCCTGCCCTTCTATCTGCACACTCCACATGGGGTCAGGGTCGGAGAAAATGTCGGTGCAGGTGGTGGTGGCGTTGCCATCCAGGATGTAAATCCGGAGGCTGTATTGCGCCAGCGAAGAAGACAGGAAAACAAAAAACAGGAAAAGGAAAACCGGGAGGCAAAATCTGTTCATCAGCAGCTAAATGTGACGATTTCAAGTAGAAATCCAAATCGGTTTTGGAACATCGGTCAGAACGCAAACAGGAGTACAACGCCATTGCAATTGCACAAAGTACATTTTCACGCCGCCAATGAGCATCACCCAAGGATATCAACGCGGCTTATTCCGTTGCTTTTCTTCACCACTTTGATCTGTGTCGCAATTCGCTCTTTCAGCTCTTTCACGTGCGAAATGATGCCAATGGTTTTGCCTCCTGCCTGCAAGTTTTCAAGGGTACTGATCGCCATATCGAGGGTTTGCTCATCCAGGCTGCCAAATCCTTCATCAATGAACAGGGAACGGATGTTGGATTGGCGGCCGGCGAGCGAGGATAGTCCCAAAGCCAGCGCCAGTGAAACCAGAAAACTCTCTCCACCGGACAAGCTGAACAGAGACCTCACACTGTCTGCCTGGTAGGTGTCCACAATGTCCAGGTCGAGGTCAGAACCTGCCCTTTTGACGATTCTGTACCTGCCGTAGAGGTGCTCCAGTTGTTGATTGGCCAGGTACACCAGGCGTTGCAGGGTGAGGGATTGGGCAAAGACCCGGAACTTTTTTCCGTCTCGGGAACCGATCAACTCGTACAGGTTTCTCCAGCGCTGAAGGGTTTCAAGCTGTCGCTCCCGTTCCTTTTCCAGATCACCGGCCTGTTTTCTTCGCAGGGCATCCTGTTTGAGCTGTTCGGTGATGCCACCCAGTTCCTGCAAACAAGCCTCTTGCCGGGATTTCTTTTCCCGAAGGGAAGCTTCCAGTTGGGTCTTGTCGGTTATTTCAGGTTGACTGTCAGCCATTTGCTTCAGTTCCTTGCCAGCTCTGTCAAGTTCCTGGACAGCTTTAATTTTCCGGTGTTTGAGGTCTTCCAACCTGGCCTCGATCTGTTTCAGGGTGGCTTCGTCGAGGAGGGCATCCGACAGTTCCTCCAGCTTTTCAAATCCGAGCTTCCGCAGTTTAGGATGGAGTTGGTCTTCGAGTTTTTCCCTCTCATCCGTGAGGTTGGTGATTTCTGTCCGGAGCTTTTCAGCTTCTTTCCGGGCGGATATCAGCCGCTCGTTTTGCGAAGCTAGAGAAGTTTCCAGGGCATTGACAGTGCTTTTTAGTTCATCCAACCTGTTCTGCCATTTTTGCTGCTCCTGCTCAGGGTCTTTTTCCTCGAAAAGAACACGGCGCTTTTTCTGCAACTCAGCGAAAGCCGCTGAAGTTTCTTTTCTTTTTTCCTGAAAAGCCGACAAGGCATTTGAGTGCTCCTCCAGTTCTGCTTTGTAAATGTCAATTTCCTTTTTCACTCCTTCAATGGAATGGAGCAGGGCCTCTTTTCGCTCAAGTTTGCGCTGGAAAATCTCAACGCCCGTTTTCAAGCTTGCGACCAGGTCGTCCAGGTTGGCGTTTTCAACCCCTTTTCCGGTGAGTTTTTTGAGTTCTTCCAGTGTTCTGCTCCGGTCATTTTGGTGATCCTCCAATCGCTCCTGCAATGCCAGCCAGGCATCATTGGCCCTGTTCCGTGTGTATTCTGTTTTGGTGAGCCTGCTGTCCAGTTCGGACAACTGTTTGCGAAGCCCGGTCAACTCCCGGGCCTTCGCTCTGAAGAAATCCCGCAATTCCTTCATTTTCGTTTCCCGGGAGCTCAGGTATTTCATCTCTTCAGCGAGCGGGTCCGGTTTGCCGGTGAATGAAAATGCAGTGGAGGCCCGGTCGAGGGCTTCAGCAAAAGCCCGTTCCTGAATTTCCAGTTCAACCTGGAGTTTGTCCAGTGTTCCGGAAGCTTCTTCGTTGCTGATTGTTTCCGTCTGAAACAGGAGGTTGCTCAGTTTTGCGAACAGTTGTTTTTCTCTCTTTTTCAAGCGCTCAAGCTTATTCTCAGCTGCCTCGTATGCTTGTTTTGCTTCATCTTCGTAAACGGTGATTCCGTGCTTGTGGTAAGGATGGTGCTCAGCTCCACAGAGGGGGCAGGGTTCTCCTTCTTTCAGTTCTGCCCGGTCTTTTTCGTAGCTGGCGATTCGCTGCTGCTGGTGGTAAATTTTCCATGTATAATCCCTTTCCGCAACGGCCTCTTCCAACTCCTCCGTCAATGTGAGCAGGGCTTTGTCCAGGTGGTGGGCTTCCAGCCGCAGGTTGCGGAGCTGTTCTTCCAGTTCCCGCGCCTGGGCAATGTTATCACGGTACCGGGCCTCCTTCTCGAGCAACGATTCCAGCTTTTGCCGGCGGGTGGTCAGTTCCTCCAACTGCGCGCTCAGCGCGTCCAGAAATTTTTCCGGATCGCCGGAATAGGCTCCCTCGCTTTTGGATTTCAAAGCTTCTTCGATCTCCCCGATGGCTTTGGTCACTGCGGCTTTTTTGCTGCCCAGTTCTTTCAGTTCCTTTTCCAGTTTCTCCTTTTCGTCTTCGAGCGCTTTTCTTTCCGATTCGACATTTTCCATTTTAAGATTCAGCTCTTTCAAATCGGCAACTTTCGCCGCTATCAATGGAACCTTGTCAGCAAGCGCCTGCAGGCCGGCATTGGCTTTCAGCCAGTCGGTCAGGGTCTTCAGTTCGGACACCTTTTGTTCCAGTTTTTGTTCCAGGTTGCGGATCTGGAGCGCCTTTTTCTCTTGCTTATTTTTCGTCTCAATTTCGAACCTGGTCTGTTGCTCCAGTTGTTGGTTTTGGAGGCCAAGTTCCTTGTCCAATTCCCTGACCTTCGCCAATAAATCCAGGAAGTCTTTTTTGCCGGAGCTGTGCTTTTTGAATGCCACACTGGCAAGGTTCAACTCCGCATCGAGCTGTTGCAGTTTATTTTCGGCGGTTGCCTTCTCTTTTTCATTTTCCCTGAGCTTGTTTCGCTTCGCAAACAAGTCGCGCTGTATTCGTTCTACCTGCACCCATTCGGCCTTCAGTGGCAGGGCCTTGTAGTGAATTTCCAACCTTCGCCGGTCGCTTTCTGTTTGTTGCTCTTCTTCGGCAATGGCAGTCAGTTCCCGGCGGGCATTTTCCTCCTGTCGTTCCAGTTCTTGTTTCTTCACCACCCAATCCAGGCTTTTCCGGAACTGATCTGCCAGGGCATCGAGGGCTTTTGTTTCCTCATCCAGTTGTTGTTTCCGGCCGGCGAGCTGTTCCAGGGTCTCACTGTCCAACAACTGCAAGGCTCCGAGCCTTGTGTCCAGTTGATTCAGTTTCATTTCTTCCTCCCGGAGCTTGTCCAATGCAGCTTTCGATATCCCGGTGTAAATGGAAGTGCCGGTGATCTTTTCCAGTAGTTCGCTGCGATCGTCCAGGCTTGCCTTCATGAATGCGGCAAACTCGCCTTGCGCCAGCAAAACAGATCTGGTGAAGCGGCTGAAATCAAGCCCGGTCAATTCTTCTACCTGGACATTCATTTCCCGCTTTCTACTCGTCAGAATGTCGTATTCCTTTGTCGCTTCGTTGAATCTTGACAACTGACGTTTGACATCGGTGACCACTTCACCCTTACGGGTAATCCGCCTTGTCATGGACCATTGCCCCAGGTACACCTCCCCTTTTCCAGTCTCAAACTCGCATTCTGCAAAACCGTGCCTGGCCCCAATTGAAAGGGATTCGTAATTGTCACCCTGCCTGGAGTTGGAGGTCCTGCAAACCATACCATAAAGCGCCAGGGTTATGGCATCCAGAATGGTGGTTTTGCCGGCACCGGTTTCTCCCGTGATTGCAAAGAGCCCGCATTGCCGGAGGGGAGTTTGGGTAAAATCAATCAAAGTTTCTTCCCGGATGGAGTGGATGTTCTTTAACCTGATTTTTCTGATGAGCATATCCTTTCTTAGTCTTCGTCAAATTTTTGTCCCAGTGAATCCAGGATGCTGCCGGCCCTGCTGTACACCCTGACCAGGCGGTCGGGGTCCATCTGGATGATGGCCAGTGTTGTGTCGAAATCCGGCCGGCTGACTCCGTGTATCTTCATGATGCGCCGGTAGTACAACTGTTGGAGTGAATCTTTGTCCGTTCCGGTGGCATTTCTGATGGCAGCCTCAGCCGTGTGTACATCCGCCAGTATGTGCGCCATCTTTTCTTCGCTCAGAGGCAGTGCTACCTCTTCGTTGCCGCAGGCGAAGAAAAAGAAAAACGAGCTCAGTAAAACAGCAAAACGCATATCACAATACTTCTTTTGGAAAATAATGGGCCACCACTTTTGCCTTTTCCGGACTGAATTCACCCCAATGGTTGATGTCTGCCTGGTAATGGACAATGCCGCAAGTTGGCACATTCATGAAATCACCGCCCGGAAAATGATTGGCAAACATGGTAAATCCCGGGTTGTGGCCAAAAAACATGGGGCATTCCACGCTTTCGGGCAGCAATCTTACCAACTGCATCAAAGTGCCCGCAGCACCTTCATAAATCTCATCCCGGATCCAGAAATCCTCCCCGTCCACGTCGAGCTCAACTTTAAAAAATGCAGCGGTTGTCAACGCCCTGACGGCGGGGCTGCTGATGAGGGTGTCGGGCAGTGGACCCGCATCAGCGAAATACCTGGCCATTCGCGGTGCATCGCGCAAGCCCCTGTCGTTCAATGGCCGCTCTATATCTCGCAGATGTGGGTAATCCCAATTGGATTTCGCATGTCTCACCAGGAATACATTCCTCTTCATAGTTGTTTTTTTTGAGCGGGATAATACTGCGTACCGGCTCTCAAAGGTAGGTATTACAAACGCTCCCATTCTTCCATTTGCCGGATTTTAATATGGCTTTCCGATGGGGAAAGTTTTGTTGCTATCCACCCTTCTTATTGCGATTGAGCTATATTTGATGTTTTGTTTTATCTACGCTGTTCATGATTGGAGTGCACTTTAAAAAGTACCCTCATTTGTTTAGAGGGGTTGATCCCGATCCCGAATCCCGAAGCCGATAGCTATCGGCTTTCGGGATCGGGACGGGAGGTTTAGAGGGGTTTAACCTGTTGCATCTGCAATCAACTCCAAAGTGAAATGACTTTTTACAGGGGACTCTGATATGAAATTTCCAATCCAAAACATAGAAGCCAACCTCAACGAAAACATCCTCCTGATCGGCGAAACCATTCTCGACAGAAGCAGGCCGGACGTGGTAAAACTGGATGGCAACCTGTGGATATCCAACATCGATCAGTTTGAAATAGAAGTCCAGTTGGTTGCTGACAAGGTCAGGGCCTATTCATGTGAGTGCCCCTCGTTTGACGAATCCGGTGTATGCGGGCACATTGCCGCCGTGTTGTTTGTTTTGAGAAGAAAACTGACAGCAACGAGAGAAGAAGTAAAAAAGAAAAGAAAGAAAAGCTCTCAGAACCTCTCTGTCAACCAAATCCTGAGGGCCACCCCACCGGATGAATTGCAGGCGTTTATCCGGCAGTATGCCCGCAAAAACAGGCTCTTCGGCATTGCACTGAAGGTGCGGTTTGCTGCCGGCATCCCTTACGACGATAACGAAACCAAATACAACGAGCTGCTCGACACGGTGTTCAAACACCTGACCAGCCGGCAGGATACCATTAGTGCCCAGGGCGTCAGACACCTGTCCGGGTTTGTGGAAATGCTGAACAACCAGGCCGATGATGCCATTGCGCTCCAACACTACACGGAGGCTTATGACCTGTTGAATGTACTCATTTCAAGGTTGCTGAACATCATCAGAAAGTGCCCGCAGAACATCGAAGAGCTTTCCAGGAGCACGGCAAAGACCTGTGATAAACTGAAATTGCTGGCCGGCAAGGAACTCTCACCGGATATGAAAAGCCAGGTCTGGGAATTTGCGAAAAGCAAATTTCACAAAAGGGCCGCCCGACAACTGGGCATAGCCGGCTCGCTGTTGGGCATTGCACTCGGTCTTTCAGATGAAAGGGGAAAAATGACCCAACTTCTCCAGGCGGTGGGTACAGAATTCAAAAAACAGCACAGCATCGAACACAAACTTGAATTGGCCAACTGCGTGATCCCCTTCTTGCCGGCATCGTCAGCATCTCAGCATGTTTTCGAAGGCATCATCCGGGAGCAAACCGACTACCTGTTGTTGATGCGCCTGTCGGAAATGCTAATGTTGTCATCCATGCCAAAAGAAAGCATGCTGGCGGCTAACCAGGCTTTCGAAGCAGGCCTGCCGGTTGACCTTCATTTTTCGCTTCGCAAAACCATGCTGACCGCCTCGGAACAGCTGAACTCCCCCAATGATATTTTCGAAAATTCACTCTGGCTCTTCCACGAAACCGGCAGCAGCGAATACTACAAAAGTTGCCAGTCGGTCATCACCGATGTTTCTAATGATCGGATCGCAAAAGTGGAAAATGAGATCCAATTCTCTACGGATGACTTCCTCAGCCTCTCTTTGCTGGCCCTTCGGCAAAACTGGAGTGGTCTGCTGAATGTGCTCGGAGAAAAATCCAACATCAACGTGCTGATCAAGTTTGCTGCACCGCTCTATGAAACCCGGCCGGAGGAAACCAGGAAGTTGTTTGAGGCACATTTTGAACGCTACCTGAAGACCCACTTCGGACCGGTGCCCGCAAGGCAACTTGCAACCTGGCTGCGTGAAATCGAAAGGAACTGCAACCAATCACTGGCCGGCAATCTGCGGGCATTTCTGAGAAAGAATTACCCCGGAAAACTCAAAAAGGAAGTTGCTTTTTAGACGTTTACCAAACCTCCAAAGGTTTAGTAAACGTGGGTTAAATGACGCCCCCAAAAACCTCAATCCCGAGCTTGCCTCGGTACAAAACCCTAAAAACCCTCATAACCCTAAAAACCCTATCGATTACCCACAAATCCCAACCCCATCGGAAAATGCCTCTACAACCCAACTTCATTGATCGTGAAAGAAACATTTTATACCCTGTTGCCTTAGCTTTGGCAAAAAGCCGTGATGACATCAGCCATCTTGTAACCCGCCGTTTCCTGCCTTGTCGGCAGACAGGCAACGGCGGGAATCATGCCAGTACCCCTACCCACATCCAACTTCTATTCAAAACATCACATCAGGAATAGCTTTATCACCAAATTCGGGATGTGCCTTGAAATGGATGCTGATGCTCTGTAAAGATGTTTGATGTGATTAGGAGGTAATCCGCTAACCCCTCGTTACCCGTCTGGCCGCCGCCCGTCTGGCCGCCGGACAGGGACAGGAAACAAGGGGTTTCAAGATGTTTGATGGGGTTTTCAAACCTCGGTTACTTTATGAGTCAGAGCCCTCAGAACCGGAATGATGGACTTGTGGGTAATCGATAGCCCTAAAAACCCTCAAAAACCTCAAAAACCTCAAAACCCTCAAAAACATTTCATCAAAATGGCAGCCAGGAAGAAAGTGGTAGTCCTTACCGGTGCCGGCATCAGCGCTGAAAGCGGAATAAAAACATTCAGGGATTCCGGCGGTCTTTGGGAAGAACACGACGTAATGGAAGTGGCCTCCATCGAAGGCTGGCACAGGAACAAAGAGTTGGTACTCGAATTTTACAATGCCCGCAGGAGGCAATTGAACGATGTCAGGCCCAATGCAGCCCATCAGGCCCTTGCAAAGCTGGAATCAAAGTTTGAAACGGTGGTCATCACCCAAAACGTTGACGACTTGCACGAACGGGGCGGCAGCACCAATGTGATCCATTTACACGGGGAGTTGAAGAAAGTGCGAAGCACGCTGGACCCTGCCCTGATCTACGACTGGGACAAAGACCTTCACCTGGGTGACAAGTGCGAAAAAGGGGCTCAATTGCGCCCACACATCGTCTGGTTTGGCGAGTACGTACCGATGCTTGAAGTGGCAGCCGCTGAGGTAGAATTTGCCGATATGATCATCGTGGTCGGAACCAGCATGCAGGTGTATCCGGCAGCCGGTTTGGTGGGCTATGCCCCTTCGCATGCAAAGGTGTATTACATAGACCCCAATCCCAGTTTAAATCCCGAAATGCGGTCAATTGCCCACCTCGAAGTGATTGCAGAAGTGGCCACCACAGGTGTGCCCAAATTGGTGGAAAAACTGCTGAACGAAAGAGGGTGAGCCGGTTGCGACTCACCCATTTTTACATCCAGGTATGATATACTTTCAATGATTCGTCTTTTGATCAACCGCACTCAGTGTGGCCACAGCTCTTGCAAATGAGGCAACCCTCCTTGTAGATCACCCCATCGTGATCGCCACACTCCGGGCAAACCTGTTTTACTGCCTGGGTGCCGTCCGGAATGAATTTTTTCAACGCCCGTACCACGCCGTTTTTCCAGGTGTTGATGTGTTCTTGTTCCACATTCAGGCTGTTTACCATGTTCACTACGTACTGAAGGGGCATTCCATGGCGCAAGGTGCCAGAGATCAGTTTTGCGTAATTCCAGTACTCTTTGTCAAAAGAACGGGAGAGCCCTTCCATGGTCACCTTGTATCCGTCTTTGTCAAGGTATTGGAAGTCGTACCTGTTGTTGCCAAACTCATCTTTTTGCTTGAGCACCCAACCTCTGCTAACATAAGACGGGATCATGAAAGTATCTTCTGCCCGTCCGGTAAAAATCTCGTAGGGTCTTTCTTCCAGCAAACCAACCACCGCAATCCAACGCTCGTTGTTGTTCTTGAAGCGGATGATCTCTGCATCCAGGCGCCTGGGGCGCTTGGGTGCATAGGTGACGGCAAAGGAGTTGGCCTGGTCAGCAGATGAGGCGTCTTCTTTTTTGTCTTTGTCAGAAACGAGCACCCCTGAACGAGAGCCCTCCCGGTAAATGGTGCATCCCTTACAACCTGCTTCCCACGCGGTTTTGTAAATCTCGCGCACCTTTTCTTCGGGCGTGTTTTCAGGGATATTCACCGTTACGCTGATGCTGTGGTCCACCCACTTCTGAATGGCCCCCTGCATCTTTACTTTCTGCACCCAATCCACATCGTTGGCTGTTGCTTTGTGATACGGTGATTCCCGGATGAGTTTATCCAATTCCTTCGCATCCATGCTTTCAACCTTCTTCCTGTCAACGCCATTGGCTTCCAGCCAGGTGAGAAACTTGTGGTGAAAAACATTGTACTCCTCCCAAGCGTCTCCGACCTCATCAACGAAAGACACTTTGGCTTCCTGGTCATTTGGATTGACCTTGCGGCGGCGCTTGTAGGTGATGAGAAAGGCAGGCTCGATGCCTGAGGTGGTCTGGGTCATCAGACTTACCGTACCGGTTGGTGCAATGGTCAGCAAGGCGATGTTTCGGCGGCCGTACTTCACCATGTCCTCGTAGAGCTTCGGATCGACTTCCCTGAGCCGGTTGATGAAGGGGTTTCCTGCTTCACGGGCAGCGTCGTAAATCTTGAACGGGCCTCGCTCTCTGGCCAGCTTTACCGAAGACTTGTAAGCATTGACGGCCAGTATTTTATGAACCTCGGTGGAAAAATCAATGGCTTCATCAGTGCCATATTGAAGCCCAAGTGCAGCAAGCATATCGCCCTCAGCTGTAATTCCGACGCCGGTTCTCCGGCCTTCTTCACAAGTCTTCTTGATCTTCTTCCAAAGCTTGTATTCTGTCCCCTTGATATCTTCTGCTTCAGGATCGTTTTCGATCTTGGCCAGAATGCGGTCAATCTTCTCCAATTCAATGTCAATGATGTCATCCATGATGCGCTGTGCCAATTGCACATGCTGTGAAAACTTCTGGAAATTGAATTTCGCCTTTGGCGTAAACGGATGATCTACATAACTGTAAAGATTAATAGCCAGCAAACGGCAACTGTCATAAGGGCACAGCGGAATTTCACCGCAGGGATTGGTTGAAATGGTTTTGTACCCAAGGTCTTCGTAGCAATCCGGTACCGATTCCCGAATTATCGTATCCCAGAACAACACCCCGGGTTCAGCTGATTTCCAGGCATTGTGAATGATTTTGTTCCACAATGCCTGTGCATCTATCTCCTTGGAGAATAGCGGTTTGTCAGAATCAATGGGATATTGCTGGGTAAACTTCTTGCCCGACACCGCTGCGGACATGAACTCATCCGTTACCCTGACACTCACATTTGCACCGGTCACTTTTCCGGCCTCCAGTTTGGCATCAATAAAATCTTCCGCATCAGGGTGTTTAATTGAAACAGTGAGCATCAGCGCACCCCGCCGGCCATCCTGGGCCACCTCACGGGTGGAATTTGAATAGCGTTCCATGAACGGCACCAGTCCCGTGGACGTAAGAGCACTGTTGAGTACCTGGCTGCCTTTCGGGCGAATGTGAGAAAGGTCGTGGCCTACCCCACCCCGTCTTTTCATCAACTGCACTTGCTCTTCATCGGTGCGGATGATACCTCCGTAGGAGTCTGCATTGTTGCCGATGACAAAGCAATTGGAGAGTGAAGACACCTGATAATTGTTGCCAATACCCGACATGGGGCTTCCCTGGGGAACGATGTACTTGAAATTTTTCAGAAGTTCATACAGCGCATCAAACTTCACCGGGTTCGGATACTTCGCCTCTATCCGGGCCAGCTCGGTAGCTATCCGCTTGTGCATATCGTCAGGGGTCCGCTCATACAGATTCCCTTCCGAGTCTTTGAGGGCGTACTTGTTGATCCAAACGTTGGCCGCAAGCTCATCCCCCTTGAAATACCGGGTAGCCGCTTTCAGCGCTTCTTTGAAGGTATATGTCCGGGTGGTTCCTTTTTTCCCATTGCCTGTGGGTGAGTGAGTCAAAGCCAATGTCTCCATAATCTGTTGCTTGTGTGAGTTTGGTTAAAGGTGATGTCGTTGCAATTCGCACAATACCTTCCAGTGTCTTTACACAAAAACGCCCCACCTTCCGATGGAAGGCGGAGACGAGGCACAATAGTTTTTAGTATCAGTAAGCCTCGAAAGTTTGTTTAACGGGAACGGAAATTTGTCTGGTGAGACGGATATGTTCCCCCCTGTGTTTCGACCGCAAGACGGTTGGTGAACGTGTGCACTTTTCTCTGTATGTGGTTTGTAAGCACTAAAGTAATGCACCTTCAAAGTTTGGCAGCATTGAGTTTTCCACAAGCTGTGGATAACTATTGCAACAAGCTGCCTGTCAGTGCTTTGTATTTTTCCACAGGTTATTCACATTGTGGAAAACGCAAAACCGGAATTTACGGTTTTTGTAAGCAAATAGATTAAACCGGGAGGGAAAAAATCTTAATGGGTTGAAAATCAAACAAGAATTGCTGACAAGATCCGGAGGGGATCAAAAGAGATTTTTCCGTTGGAAATACCAACCCAAAATGAAGCTGCTCACGATGGAAATGACAATGATGAGCCAAAAGGTGTGCTCTTCATTTGCTTCAACAGGCAGAACAACATTCATTCCCATAAAACTCGCTACAAGTGTGGGAACCATCAGAATGATGGTGATGGTGGTGAGTCTTTTAATGGTCAGGTTGAGGTTGTTTGAAATGATGGAGCCATAGGCATCCATGGTACCATTCAGGATGTTGGTGTACATATTGGCCATCTGAAGGGCCTGGCTGTTGTCAATGATGACATCCTCAAACAGTTCGAGCTTTTCCTCATCTGCTCCCAGCGACAAGAAATCCGTTCGTTTCATTTTCATCTTCAGCAACTCATTGTCGCTGAGTGAGGAGGCAAAATATACCAGGCTCTTTTCAATGCTGAGGAGGTATTTCAACTCCTGATTTCTGCTGGAAAAATAAAGTTCCTTTTCGATGAGATTGCGGCGCTGATTCAATTGCTTCAGGCAATTCAGGAACCGGTAAACATTTTGTTCAAAAAGCTGAAGAACAAAAAGTTGCTCATCCTCCGGTTCAAAATTTTTCACTTTGTTCTCGAGAAACAAGTTCAACACCGGATTTTCATACGAACTGATGGTGATCAGGTGATCAGGTGTAAGCACGATACCCACCGGAATGGTGATGAATATGGCATCAATATCTTCCTCCAACGGATTGAGGATGGGTGTACTGAGAATGATGAGTTTTTGGTCTTCATCTCTTTCATAACGCGAGCGCTCGTCAATGTCAAGCGGGTCAGTGAGGAAATCCAGCGGGATGTCAAATTGCTGGGCCACTTCCTCGAGCTCTTCCGGGGTGAAAGGAGGAGAAATGTTGATCCATGAACCCGGCGTCGGCTCCAGCGTCTCCTTAACCCTGCCTTGTTCTCTGATGTAATATTTAATCATGGATCACGACATTTCATTCAAGTGCGCAAACTTACAACTTCAACGATTTACAAATTCAGGAATCCACATTTTATTCACCAGGCCCTCATCTTTGATGCAATTGCGAAGCGAAGTGCTCCAAATCTGAAACGTGTTGATCCGGTCCGGGTTGCCTGCTTTTACCCAGGGGCCTGATTGCAGAAGCGTAGCCGGCTATGATCTCTGCCTGTTGTTCGAGGTTAAAGGAGCAGAGTTTGAAGCCGGCTTTGCGGGCTTGTTTGAGCCCCTTCGGTCCGTTGTAGCTATATCCTTCCGAACTTCTTTGTGCCAGCAGGGCCAGCGGGATGTAGGCCAACCCCATTTTTTGGTATTGCCAGACATGCATCAACTCGTGTATCAGGGTGTCGCTGCTCACAACACCCCAACTGTTGATGGTAAACAAGCTCACATAGGCAATGCCTTTGTTTTTGCAGCCCAGGCGAGCCCGTTCATCCAGCCTCACCAATTCAAACCGGATAGATGTTCCAAAAATCTTCTTCGCAAATTCCAGTTCATCACGGCTCAGTGGGCGGGGCTTTTTCAGGCCCCTGGAGACAAGTTCATAAACATCTCCTGCCAGCAACAAATTCAACAGCAGGAACACCATGCCCAGCCACCATCCGGCAACCTGAATCACCAGGTTCCTCCGGTTGGGTGAGTTGTAATGAAACAGCCGCTTGCAGCCGGCCACAGGCCAATTAAACAACCTGACCAACCTCACGGGGTAAGTCTTGACCAGGAATGTAAGACGATGCCACAAATACCCTTTGTCCATCTTGACACATTAGTTTAATATACCCGATTCGAAGTGGTTTGGGAGTAATTCATCACTCCCGTCCAGTGTGGATGGGAAGTTTGGGCGGCGGAGCCGCCCAAACCACTTCGTTTTGAGTATATCCATCCAGTGCCCCTGAAATCGAAAAAATGATCAGCTTCACATTTGCCAGTTCGTGGAGTGGTTTCTACTTTTGCCCCCACAAAATCAGAACAAAATGAATGTTGAAGCTACAAATTCTACGCTGAAGGACTGGATTCTTTTCGCTGTCTCCACCATAGTAATGATCTGGATGCTTGTTGCAATGCCACAGTGGTTTTGGTTGGTATTGCCCTTTTCATGTACTTATCTGGTGAAAGCCTTGCGAATGATGTAATCGGGGTAAACTTCTTTCATGTTCCCGCGTTGCATGTCTGATATATGAAGACAGGAACAACGAATAAGGTTAGACAACCAGCGCTTTTGTCTAACCTTAATTATTTCCTACCCGCAGCAATGCCAATTAGAAAACACATGCGTTCCGCCCACAAGACATATTTTGCCATCATTGTCCTGCTGGCCCTTTACCTGTTTCCCAATCCGGTTCACACCCAGAACCTGGTAGTAGAGGGATTTGCCGGGATGAACAATACCAAATACGACTTTTCCTATGCGAATAACTCCCGGTACCTGAACTTTGGCGGCCGCATTGCCGGAGGACTTCACAAGCTGCAAATTGGCATAGAGTACTCTCAGGACCTTATCCCGCCTGAACTCGATTTGGAGGTGAGCGGAATTCCTTTCGGTTCAGATGAGATATCCTCCCGGTATTTGGGTTTGTTTCTCAGGTCAAAGCTTTGCCGATACCCCGCTGCCAGGTTTGGTCTGGTATTAAGAGGAGGAATCGGTGTTTATGACAGCAAACTCACATTTACGGATGCTGTTGTCGGACAGCAGTACACCTACAATTACGACAAATACCCGGGCGCCAATGCCGGCATAGGTTTTTCCTTTCCCTTCGGTAAATACGCCATGATCGAAGCATCATACAATATCTATTATTCCAAAAGACCTGAAATCCCCAACCTGCGCCAGGCCTATACTGCTACCTACCATGCCATTCAGCTTGGCGTTTCATACAACCTCGTTTTTGGTGCGGTAAAAGACAATTACACAGAGATCATCAAGAGAAAGTACGGCGGGTGAGTAATCCTTACAATTCCTGAAAGGCAATTTGATTTAGTACATTTGCCTTGCATCTGCCCACTGGTTATCACTTCTCCCTTCAATTGGAATCAGGACATTTTTCAGGCTTCAGCAATTCAGGCGAATTTGCTGTGCTGTTTTTTTGAGAACCAACCCCTTTCATCAGAAGACATGACCATGAACAAACCTTACCTCCCAGCCCTTTTGCTTGTGCTTATGGCACTTCTGAAACTACCGTCTGCCGCCGCACAGCTTACGGTAACCCTCACCGGCAACCCTCCCTTGTGTGGAGGATTTGCCACCGGTTCAATTTTGGCCACAGTCAATGGTGGACAGCCCCCTTACCAATTCGAATGGAGCAATGGAGAAACAGGGAACCCAATCACCGGACTTTCAGCAGGCTGGTATGCTTTGACCGTCACAGACCAGGACGGCACTGAAGTCATTGACTCAATTGAATTATCGGCTCCGCCCCCCCTGGAGGTTCCCATCAACGTAACAGCCTGCACGCCCCCCGGCGCCATGACCGCCCTGCCCTCAGGAGGAACACCGCCATACTCCCTGTCGTGGAATACAGGCGACACCACCGCAACGATTTCCGGCCTGCCACTTGGTCAATACTGTATCACCGTACTCGATGCCAACAATTGCGCATTCATCAACTGCCAGTACATCGGTGAGCCAATGAGCGCTGCCACATCAACCACCAACGCAGCTTGCAACAACCCCGTCGGAGGTGGAAGTGCGGAAGTTTCGGTCAGCGGCGGCGTACCTCCTTTTGACTATGAGTGGGACAATGGCATGTCAGGCCCCATCATTGACAGCATTCCGGCAGGCCCTGTCAGTGTGACCATTACGGGTTACAACGGGTGCAGTATTGAAGCCACTGACACGGTAGGGCTGGAAGAGAACCCATTGGGAATACAGGTACAAACTGAGCAGCCCGGTTGCTCAGGTGACAGCACAGGTTGGGCCATCGCCAACGCCCCGGGGGCCTATTTGCCCGCTGACTATTCCTGGAACACCGGCGATTCGTCAGCTTCCATTTACAACCTGCCAGCAGGCACCTACACGGTAACGGTACAAGATGCCATGGGCTGCACCGGAACCAAAACATTTCAGTTGAACAATTCCAGCAACCTCAAAGTGACCCTGCAAACGCAACAACCTTCCTGCCATGGCACCAACAATGGAATGATCAAAATTCAGCCTGATGATGGTATTCCCCCGTTTACTTTCAATTGGAATACCGGCGACAGCACACAAAGCCTGGAGAATCTCGCCCCCGGGTTGTACACGGTCACAGTCGCTGACAATGCGGGTTGTAGCAAGGTGGATTCGGTCACCCTCACCTATCCTCCACCATTCCAGGCTTCTTTCTTCGTCAATAATGCTTCACATTGCGCAGCGAAGGACGGAAGCATAACACCTGCCATCACCGGGGGCGGCACCTGGCCCTTTAACTTCAAATGGTCTGACGGATCGACAGACAGCATCTTGCAAAATGCAGGTGCGGGACTTTATTACGTGAGTATCACTTCCTCTGAAGGTTGTCAGCTGATGGATTCCGTTACCATCGAGCAGCCCAATACCTTGATCGTCAATGTTTCAGGAACTTCACTGGTCTGTGGCAATGAGAATACCGGCATGCTGACAGCCTCGGTGCAATATGGATCGGCCCCGTATCAGTACCTGTGGAGCAACGGAGAAACAACCCCCACCCTTCACAACCTCGGCCCCGGCTCTTATTCTGTAACAGTAACAAGTTCGGAGGGCTGCGAAGGCCAGGGGGGCAAAACCATCTTCAACAGCCCGGTAGTTTCATTTACTTCTATGGTTGACTCCATTTCATGCAATGGAGCCGCCGACGGAAGCATTGCCATTGATATTCAGTCGGGGCTTGCACCTTTTAGTATTCAATGGAGTACCGGAGCCAATTCAACGGAACTCGAAGGCCTCAGTGGCGGCACTTACGATCTTACCATTACAGATATTGCCGGATGCAGCGCCTCTGAGGCTTTTACCCTTACAGAGCCTGATGAATTGGTGGCAAGCATCATCTCAGATGCCGGCACCTGCGATTCAGATGCGCACATGCAAGCCATCGCTACGGGGGGCACGGGTCCATATACTTATCAATGGTCCAACGGTTCCATTGACCAGACCATAACCAGTAGCAGCGGCGGGGATTTTTCAGTAACCATAACTGACGGGCACGGTTGCAGCGCCAGTGAATCGGTTTTTTTACAGGAAATTCCCGGAATTCAATTAGACCTTTTTGGGGCCGGAACCAGTTGTTTCGGGAAAAATGACGGTACCGTTGTAGCCATCGCTTCAGCAGGAACACCTCCCTTTCAGTTCCAATGGAGCAACGGGGCTACGACCAACGGAATAGGCAATCTGCCACCGGGAGTGTATGCCGTTACGGTGACTGACCTGTTGGGATGCACGCAAACCGGCACCTATACCGTTGCTCAAGGCCCCGCTCTTTCCATTGACATCGTCGCTCCGCAATACAGTTGCGTAGGGAGCCCTGTCAATGCAACGGTTATTCCTCCAACCAATGCTGTGCACCCATTGTCCTTTGAGTGGTCAACCGGACAACAAAGCCAACTGGTAACAGGGCTGGAAGCCGGAGGGTACAGTGTGACATTGACCGACGCAATGGGGTGTCAGGGTATAGATTCTGTTCAAATACAGCCTGGAGGTGTTTTCAGTGTAGCAACCGAACAATCTGACATCAGTTGCTTTGGCGCATCAGACGGAGAAATATCCGTGGAGCTTTCCGGAGGCAACAGCGCCCTCCAAATCACCTGGAACACGGGAGACACCGGAACCCAACTGGCCCAACTCGGGTCGGGTGTATATGAAGCCACCATCACCGAATCCGCTTCGGGGTGTACGAAAGTCATTTCTTCAGAAATAACCGAACCATCTCCTTTGGCAATGACCATGACCGCCCAGCCGGGTCTCTGTGGAGACCCCGCATTTGCACAAGTCAATGTCAGTGGTGGCGTGCAGCCCTGGTCATTGGTCTGGAGCAACGGAGATACGAGCTCAGTTATAGAAACCTACGCAGCCGGCCAGTATTCGGTTTTAGTTACCGATGCAAATGGATGCACATTGAATGACAGCATTTTGCTGGAAGTTGCCTCAAAGCCTGAACTCGAAATTGAAATGCTCAACTATCCATCCTCCCCCCAGGCCCCTGACGGCATCTTGACGGCGGTCTATTCCAATCTCGAACCTCCGGTGCAGATCAATTGGAGCAACACCCTGACGGGCGACACCATTTACGGGCTATCTCCCGGCCTTTACTCGGTAACACTGACCGATGCAAATGATTGTGAAGAGGTTCGCCAATTTGAAATTCCTTCATTTGCCCGGATTGGAGACCTGGTGTGGTTTGATCAAAACAACAATGGTCTGCAGGACAGCGGGGAACCTGGACTTGACAGCGTGAAAATCGAAGTTCAGGGAGTCAACTTTACCGGCGGAAGCGAAAGCAAATCAAGCATGTCCGACAGTCTTGGACTGTACGGCTTCTTTTTGCCGCCAGGCGAATATGTGGTGAATGTCCAGGTGCCACAGGGTTATGAATTCACCAATCCATTGGCGGGTGGCGACACAAACCTCGACAGTGACATAGACCCGTCAACCGGCACTACTCCCAGCCTGGTACTCGGTGGTGGTGAAACGAGGATGGACATTGATGCAGGGCTGGTGGCCCTGGACACCTGCGACAATGTTACTGAGGCCGGCGAGATTTGCTGCAACGACAAAATCTGCTTGCCGGCAGATTCACCGGTTTTACTCAGTGAAGTGCAAGCGGCCGGTGGTGGTAGCGGGGATATATTCTATCAGTGGTACCAGACTCACAATGACCAGGCTTTTGATCCTGGTACCTGGGATGCAATTCCGGGAGCTGACGGAAAGGATTTCCATGCAACACCCATCGAAACCACCTTTTATGTACGCACCGCCAGGCGAGGGGGTTGTGTTGAATTACTCCCGGCCAACGTACTCAAAATTGAAACTCAAACTGTTTCGCCGACTACCGCCAGCGGCCCTCAAACCGTTTGTGCCGGGTTGCCTTATTCATACGAAGTTGCACTACCGGAGAATGGAGCTGAGTACGAATGGATTTTTTCACCTGGTGCTTCACTGCCTTCCGCTGCCGGGGTACAGGTGCCTTTTGTTTCCTGGGGCGAAGACCAGAATGCCTGGCTTGCAATAACCAAAACCGTGGGCGTATGCTCCCGCACTGACACCTTCTTCCTGGAGAGCCTCAGTGATTGTGAAGATGAAGCGATTCTGCTCATCGGCATGGCTGATGGAAATGATGCCCGACTGTTCTGGCAATGGCCGGCTGATTCGCTGGCAGGAGTACAATATCAAATGGAATGGGCAACTCCGCAAACTTCTTTTTCGGCTGTTGCAACGTTGGACAGTACATTCACCTCCGGTGACAGTACGTTCTTTCAACACATTCATCTTTCTCCTCCTTCGGGTAAAAACTATTACCGCCTGAAACTTACAGAATCGGGTGGGAACGTCAGGTACTCCAATGTGGTTCAATTGATATTTGGTGCCGGCAACAATCTCGTGCATGCCTATCCAAATCCGTTTGATCAGACAATCAACCTGGCTGTTGTCGAAGATTTCGGCTCGCAAATAAGCTTTGCGATTGTAGATGCTCGTGGAAGGATCTGGCTATCGGGTCATTTCGAAGAAAATGAGAAACTGAAAACCATTCCTACAGAAGACCTGGTATCCGGACTCTATTTCATCATGGTCAAATACGATGGTGCTCTCACAAAGGTGATCAAAGTGGTAAGGCGATAGGACTTTACAAAAGCAGGTCAATAATTGTGAGCAAACCAAACAGCAGGCTTGCCATTCCGTTGGTGGTAAAAAATGCCAGATTGACCTTGCTCAGGTCATTGGGTTTCACCAGCAGGTGCTGATAAACCAATGAGGCAAGAAAAAACACTGCCGCAATCCAGGCCAACCACCCGATTTGGGGATAATTGAGTTGGGCAACCCAGGTGGCCACTATCATGCTGACGGCGCACAACAAGTGGAGAAGTTCAGATAGTTTCAAAGCTTTGGTCCGGCCCAATGCCGACGGGATGGAATGCAGCTTCATCGAACGGTCGAAATCATCGTCCTGCAAGGCATAAATGATGTCGAAACCCGCCACCCAAAACATAACCACAAAGCCATAGAGTACCGGCAAGGTGTGAAAAGCTCCGGTCACAGCAATGTAAGCCCCGACAGGTGCCAACGCCAGTCCCATACCGAGTACAAGGTGACAAAGCGCAGAGTATCGCTTGGTATAACTGTAACCCAGGATTACCAGCAAGGCAATTGGAGAGAGGTAAAAACAAAGCTCATTGATGAACCAGGTGGTTGCAATGAATGCCAGGGCGTTGAGAAACACGAAGACAAGGGCAGATTTCGGGCTGATGACACCTGCCGGAATTTCACGCGATGCCGTTCTGGGATTGGCTTTGTCAATGTTCCGGTCCAGGTAACGGTTGAAAGCCATTGCGGCGTTTCGGGCGAAAACCATGCAAAGTATCACCAACAAGAGCAGACGTCCTTCAAAATGTTTTCCGGGATGCTGCACAGCCAGAAAAAAACCCAACAAAGCAAAAGGCATTGCAAACACCGTGTGGGCAAATTTTACCAGGGATAGGTATTTCTTCATCAATACAGCTAAATTGGAAAAGCCTGCACAATTGAATCATGCAGGCTTTTCGAAAAAAGTAATGTTGGAATTATTGCTGAGCATCAGCTTTTTCCACCTGACCTTTGATATAAATGATGGTGTTTGGTGGATCTGTGTTGGCAGTGATTGTTACAGTCTTGGTTTGAGGGCCACTTTTTCCCTTACTGTTAAAAACGACCTTGATCTTACCGTTTCCGCCGGGAGGAATGGGCTCTTTGGGCCATTGTGGAACGGTACAACCACAGCTACCTTTTGCATTTGAGATAACCAAAGGTTCTGAACCGGTGTTGGTGAAGGTATATTCGTGCTCAGCCTTCTCTCCTGATTTGATCGTGCCAAAGTTGTATTCCTGCTCTTCAAATTTGATGGTAGTTGTCGGACCGGTAGGAGGTGCAGGGGTAGTTGCATTGGCTGCCGGTTGAACTTGCCCAGGCTTTTGTGGAGTACTGGAAGCAGTTGTGGTGTTGCCGGCAGCAGCACTAACGGCTTCGTCACGCGCTTGCTGGTCGTTCTGGCAACTTGCCAGCAAACCAATCAGGGCGATTGCGAGAAATCCAAGTTTAATTTGCTTGAACATCTTGATTTGAGTTTTGATGATGAGTTGAGATTAATTCTTCGGGTTGACACTTTGCATGTGTCGGCAAAAGCGTCCGGCAAATTTATGCCATTCGTCGTGAATAGATGTCAAGCCCGCTTTCACCCTTGTTAACGAGGTGTTAAACAAAATGATGGGAGATGAACAGGAATTGCTCATGGTGGAGGGGTGAGGTTTAGTGGAGTTTAGAGGAGTTAAGAGGAGTTGAGAGGGGTTGAGAGGGGTTTATTGGGAGGGGGCATGAAATTCTCCGGGATCGGGATCAGGCACCTGGTTTACAGGGGAAACTTCAGGAAAGTGACTTATTCAGGGGACTCATTGTTTTTAATGCGCGTTGGCTATTTTCATCAACACAATTCCGGAAGTTTAATTTTTCTTTTATTGGCGCCTGAAATAATCGAACCTTTGCAAGGTACCTGCTTCTCAACCGAATAAACAATTGAAATGAATATCAACTACCAGCACACTTTCCTTGACAGGTTTCTTCGGTATGTGCAGATTGACACCCAATCTGACCCGAATTCCAGTACCATTCCATCAACGGAAAAACAGAAGGATTTAGGCAAATTGCTTGTTGAAGAACTGCAATCAATGGGAATTGCAAACGCTCACATGGACGAGTATGGATATGTGTACGCAACCATCCCTTCCAACACTGACAAAGATGTTCCGGTGATTTGCTTTTGTTCCCACATGGATACTTCCCCTGATTCAAGCGGAACCGGTGTCAAGCCAGTCATTCACGAGAATTACGATGGAGGGGATATCGTCCTGCCGGATGACCCAAATGTGGTTATTCGCAAATCTGAGCACCCAGACCTGGAGGAGCAAATTGGCCATGACATCATTACAGCGAGCGGTACAACGCTTCTGGGAGCTGACAACAAAGCCGGACTGGCAGAGATAATGGATGCCGCCAATTACTTTATGACCCACCCTGAGGTTAAGCATGGCACCATCAGGATACTGTTTACGCCGGATGAAGAAATAGGAAGAGGGGTTGATAAAGTTGACATGAAAAAGCTGGGAGCCAATTTCGGCTATACAGTTGACGGAGAAAAAGCAGGTTCGCTGGAAGACGAAACCTTTTCTGCGGATGCAGCCATTCTTGAAGTCAAAGGGATTAGCGCCCATCCGGGGTTTGCCAAAGGGAAGCTCGTAAGTGCTTTGAAGATAGCCTCAGAAATTGTTTCCAAACTGCCTAAAGACACATTGTCTCCGGAAACAACCTCGGGGAGAGAAGGATTTGTGCACCCTGTGTCAATGGAAGGAACTGTAGAGCATGCGAAAATTGTCTTCATCGTAAGGGACTTCACCGATGAAAAACTGAAAGACCACGAAGCTGTCCTTCAAAACACCATGGATGAAGTGCTGAAGGAGTACCCGGGTGCTACTGGCACGCTTACTGTTACGGAACAATACCGCAACATGAAAAAGGTGCTCGATCAACATCCCCAGGTGGTGCAGTATGCCGTTGAGGCCATTGAAAGGGCGGGTTTGAAGCCAATTCGTTCCAGCATCAGAGGAGGCACTGATGGAAGTCGGCTTTCTTTTATGGGTTTGCCGTGTCCAAACATCTTTGCAGGTGAACATGCCTTTCACTCAAAACAGGAATGGGTGTCTGTTCAGGATATGGAAAAGGCTACGCTGACGATTATCCACCTCGCCAAAATTTGGGAAGAAAGGTCTTGAGAGAATCAGCTACTTAAAATTTCACATCCATTTGGGAATCTTAACCCTGGTGCCCACAATACGGCATCCTTTAACTTTTAATTGCCTTTTCTTAACCATCCCATATCTTGAGGGGATAATTGCTGGGCTATACCTTGCCCACATTATTATGGAACATTAAAACCGTGGGCTTATGAAACTCCAACTAAATTCTTTCGGACAATTTGCAATCCTGACACTTTTCTCAATTCTTGTAGCATGTGGCAACCCCGTGAAAATGCTGGAAAAAGGCCAGTACGATCCGGCCATTTATACCAGTGTGAAAAGACTGGCCGGGAAAAAGAAGAAAAAGGCCAGGTATGTCAAAACATTGGAAGAGGCCTTTGAGAAAGCCACCAAGAAAGACATGAAAGAGATCGAGGTCTTGAAAAGGGAAGGCAGGGAAGAAAACTGGGTTGAAATAAACCGGATAGTAGAACGAATCAAAAAACGCCAACGGGCCATAGAACCCTTGTTGCCCTTGATTGACCAGCATGGCTATAAAGCTTCCTTCAAATTTGTAAGGATTGAAGACCTGGAAATAGAAGCCAAAGCCAAGGCGGCCGACTACTACTACAACGAAGGAAAAAGGCTTCTTGCCCTTGCTGAAAGAGGGGATAAATCAGCAGCGAGGGATGCCTATGAGATGTTTCAAAAACTGACCTACTATTACGACCGTTATAAAGACGAAGATGAACTCATGCAAAAAGCCCTTGACCTGGGGACGGTTTATGTACTTTTTGATGTGAAGAACCATTCCAATGTCTTAATGCCCAGGGAATTCGACAGGGAACTCCGACGCGTGGATTTATCTGACCTCCAGCAAAAATGGCGGCAGGTTCACAGCAAACCGCTTCAAGGAATAGAATACGACTATACTGTCACGCTGTACATCACCCAGATTGATGTAAGTCCGGAAACGGTCAAAGAACGGGAGTACATTGATGACAAAACTATTGAAGAGGGATGGGAGTATGTTCTGGATGAAAATGGAAATGTCAGGAAAGATTCAGCTGGCAATGACATAAAGATCCCCAAAAAGGTGCTGATCAAGGCAAGGGTCTTTGAAACATACCAGCACAAAGCAGCAGTTGTTTCAGGCACCCTGGAGTTTACTGACAACAGACTTGGCGATCTCATCAAAAGTGATCTGGTGACCGTTGAAGTAAACTTTGAGAATTATGCAGCTACCTTCAAAGGCGATGAGCGGGCACTTTCGGAAGAGTCAAAAAAGAAACTGGGTAACAAACCCCTGCCCTTCCCTACCGATGAAATGCTGATCCTCGACGCCGCCGACAAGCTCAAACCAATCATCAAGAGCAAGATCAGAAGGGCGAGACTTGATTGGTGAGGGCTGTTTCCGATGCATGAAAAAAGGGCTTCCGAATCGTTATTCGGGAGCCCTTTTGTCCATCAAGCCCGGTACACTTAATCCTGCATGCGAAACATGGGGATTGAAGAATTCAGGCTTGTAAGACCAAACTTCATCCGGCTGGATTCTCGAACTGATGAAGTGGACTTTGGATTAGCGGGTTGTTTCTTGCGGGCCCGGTTGGCCGCTTTTGTCAACTTGACAATAACCCGGTTCAACTTGGATGTTTTACTAGAACCCATAGCGCACGGTTTGTGGTTTAAGAAAAGGCAATAACTCGTCGCTAAGGATACTTCATGGGTGTAAAGACGTGCTAAGGTAGAAAATTTGACAGAAGATTCAAATCCAAAGGAGTTGCAAGGAGGGTACGGTTAAAAGGAAAAGCCCTGCCGGGTAATCACCTCAGCAGGGCCATGTCGGGGTGAGAGGATTCGAACCTCCGACCTCGTCGTCCCGAACGACGCGCGCTAACCGGGCTGCGCTACACCCCGATCGAAGATGTATTCTGAGCCACCCAGGAGACTCGAACTCCCGACCCACGCATTACGAATGCGTTGCTCTACCAGCTGAGCTAGGGTGGCCTGGCGTATTTCAAGCGGCCGCAAATTTATAGGTTCCAATAATTTACCCCAAAGGGGATGGCAAAAATTATTTCAACCAAAAGCAAATCGAAAAGGAGGCTATTGGCCGATCTTTGAAAGATCCACTACGAAGCCATCCATCTTCTTGTTCTTTTTGAGGTTTTTCTTGTACTCCTCGGCCTCGTTTTTTGTTGCAAACGAGCCGAGTATGATCTTGTACAGTTTACTTCCATCCTTTGATTCGGCCACGCTGACGAGGACCTTGTCAAACCATTGGGATTTCAGCTCTTCAACCTTTTTGAACATGGCGTCCTCGCTTTTGAAGGCGGCTACCTGAACGCCAAAGCCTTTCATGTCTTCCCGCTTCAATGAGACTTCATACAAGCCCGTAGAGGTTGAAGATTTCCCTTTCCCTGAGGTAGCAGATTTAACAGCAACCGCTTTGGGTTTGGTTGGCGACTTTTTCTCAGCTTTTTTCGCCGTTTTGGTTTGCCCGCCTTTGGCCGTGACAGCCTCCTTTTTGCCTGGTGATGGTTTTGAAGAAGTTACTGCTTCTTTTCCACTGGTTTCGTCAGAAACAACTTCGACTTTCACCCTCGTTACGCCGTCTCGTACCAGGTCAATTTTTTCCGCAGCAGCTCTGGACAACTCAACGATCCTGCCACTGATGTACGGCCCGCGGTCATTGACGGTGACCTTCACTGATTTTCCGTTGTCCAACCTCGTTACTTTAATTGTTGTACCGAAAGGAAGGGTTTTGTGGGCAGCCGTCATTTTGTTTTTGTCATACAACTCTCCACTGGCCGTTGGTTTGCCCTGAAAAAGGTCTGAGTAAAAAGAGGCGAGTCCAAGTTCTTCCTGTTGTGCGTTTACAAAAACCGGTACCAGAAGAACTGCCAACAGGGTGATGAGAAATGCTTGTTTTTTCATGTCAGTACGTTTGGTTAATAATTCAGGTTCATTGGAATTGGCATTACCAAATTTAGACACCGATGGTGAATATACCCGACTCGAAGTGGTTTGGGAATGATCCGTCACGCTCTTTAGGTTCGGATGGGGATTCGGGATCGGGATCTCCCCCCAAGCACTTCGTTTTGAGTACAATCTCCATTCAGGGCTAAATTAAAAGTGTAAATTACTGATTTACAGAATGCAATTTCAAATTCTTAACGAAATTTCAACAGAATCAATTGGCGGGTTGTTCCCTTTGCTGCCAATTGATTCAACCAGGACAGTGCAGGTAGCAAAGGAAGGCCAAAGTTGTAATTTTGCAAACTCTTTGAAAAACCTCATTGCCAGGTAAGGTTAAAAAGAATCATAAAGTCACTGTTTCATGAGTAAATTAGGAAGGGTTCTGGTAGCGATGAGTGGAGGCATCGACAGTACGGTGACCGCTATGCTCATGCACGAGCAGGGTTATGAAGTCATTGGTATTACCATGAAAACCTGGGATTATGCCACTTCGGGTGGTTCAAGGAAAGAGACCGGCTGCTGTAGCCTCGACTCCATCAACGACGCCAGGAAAGTGGCTGTTGACATGGGCTTTCACCACTTCATCGTAGATATTCGGGAAGAGTTTGGTGATTATGTCATTGACAACTTTGTGGATGAATACCTTGCCGGCAGAACGCCCAACCCATGTGTTCTCTGCAACACCCACATCAAATGGAATTCGCTTCTGAAAAGAGCAGATGCTTTGGACTGTGAATTCATAGCCACCGGACATTATGCAATTATCAATGAGCACCAAGGCAGAAAGTACATCACCAAAGCCAGCGATCCAAACAAAGATCAATCGTACGTTTTGTGGGGCCTGAGTCAGGAATGCCTTCAAAGAAGCCATTTCCCATTGGGCAGGTTCACCAAACAGGAAGTGCGGCAAATGGCCTATGAAAGGGGTTATACCGAACTGGCCAGGAAAGCTGAAAGCTATGAGATCTGTTTTGTGCCTGACAACGATTACCGGAGCTTTCTGAAGAGAAGGGTGCCCGATCTCGAAGAAAAAGTGGCGGGGGGTAAATTCGTCAACACCAGTGGCGAAATAATTGGAGAGCACAAAGGATACCCGTTTTACACCATTGGCCAACGGAAAGGACTTGGAATGGCATTTGGGCAACCGATGTTTGTCACCGAGATCAGGCCCGAATCAAATACAGTGGTACTGGGTACGGAAGACGAACTGATCCGCAATTCGATGAAAGTTGGCAAGGTGAACTACATGAAATACGCAGAAGTGCCTGATGGCCTGGAAGTTGTAACTAAAGTCAGGTACCGGGACAACGGGACTTTCAGCCTCCTCCACCCTGCCCAAGGAGCCATCGAGGTAGAGTTTCTGGCCAACGTCAAAGGAATCGCTCCCGGACAAAGCGCCGTATTTTACGAAGGTGATGACGTTGTTGGTGGTGGAATCATTCACGGAAGTGCCTTTCAATGAGATTTAGAATTAGCATCCTGATTTTTGCGTTAGCCCTGCTTGCAGCCTGCAAAACGGAGCCTGATGATTTTGACCGGGACTTCGGGTACGACTACTACCCCCTGGAAATTGGTCAATTTCTGACCTACCGGATGGACTCGACCATTTACGACCCGACAGGAGACTCTTTGGTCTCGCAGTCCACCTCCTTTCTCAAAGAAATCGTTGTTGACAGTTTCACAGACCTGACAGGTTCCACGGTGTTCCGGATTGAACAGTACCAAAGGGCTGTTGATTCACTCCCCTGGTCCATCAAAAAGGTGGTCACAGCCTCTGTAACCGATAACCAGGCGCAAAGGGTTGAAGACAATCTCCGGTTCATCAAGCTCACATTCCCCGTTCGTGAAAATGTTTCATGGGACGGAAATGTGTTTTTCGACTCCGGAACCAAGGTCACAGTAGCCGGTGAAACCCTGGAAATGTTCAAATCCTGGTCCTATCGAATCCTCCAGGCCGGCCAACCGGAAACAATCGGAGGGGATTCATTTCCCGATGTTGTGACAATTCAGAATGCCGACAGTGAGAATTTGATTGAACTGCGGCAGGCACACGAGAAATACGCAAGGGATGTTGGCCTGGTTTACCGGGAGCTTTGGATACTGGACACCCAATGCATTGAAGATTGCATCGGCATGAATTGGGAAGAAAAGGCTGAAAAAGGTTTTATTCTCAAACAAACCCTCATTGATCACAATTGAATTATGCTCTCCCTGACCCCCATTGGAAAAATCACGAAGGTTCACGGTGCACAAGGTGAACTGAAAGCCAGGATTGATGAGGCATATCTGGAAGCATTGTACAACGCAGATTTCGTTTTTGTAAACCAGGCCGGCAAGCCCGTTCCGTTTTTCGTAGAAGAGATAAGAGGTGAAAAATATCCCATTCTCAAACTTGAGGAAATTGATTCTCCCCAAGCCGCTTTACCACTGACATCCATGACCATTTCACTTGAAAGTCAACTGATTGAAGAGTTCGGCCGGGATGCATCGAACCACCCGGCATTTGGCATGCTGTCCGGTTACCTTATGTACGATCTGACGTCCGGAAAAAGGGGTACCATCAAAGAGGTGCTGGAATATCCGCAACAGGAACTTGCCGCCGTGGTTGATGAAGAAAAGAACGAGTTCTTGATTCCCCTTCACGATGAATTAATAGATACGATTCAAGTTGATAAGAAAACGGTTGTGGTCAGGTTACCCGAAGGGCTTTTCGAGCTTTAGAGAAATGAGTGTATTAAGGTTTAGAGGGGTTTAGGAGGTTTAGAGCGGTTGAGAGGGGTTTAGAGGGGTTGCTTCCGGTCCCTATCCCGAAATTTTTTCGGGAAAGGTACCGGAAGCAACCGCCTGATTTTCAGGGGAATAGTTAGAAAGATGACTTGTTGCAGATGTCTCGATACTACTTTTTACGTCCTCCGCTCAGTTCGTCCTGGAGGGTCTTTAAATCGTCCCATTTGCCATCTGCGGCCAGGGCGGCCTGTTGAGTCCAGGTTCCTGGATCTGCAAGCTTGAACCGGGGGCCTGCTTCTTCCAGAATGTTTTGGAGTTTTGATAGCGGTGCATCAGCGAGTTGTCGGAAGGTCATGATGCCCGCAGCATTCAACAGTTTTTCTATTTTAGGTCCGATACCTTCAATTTTTTTCAAATCATCACTGGCTCCTGTTGCGGCAGCTGCTCCCATGGCCATTTTGGAAGCAGCCTTTTTCTCACCACCAGAGGACTGGAGCTGTTCGAGTTTCCCTTTGTACATGAACACATCTGCCTCCAGGCCCCGGTTCTTTTTCTTCAGAGAATCATTTTCCCCTTCCAGTTGCTCGGCTTTGTAGCGAAGACTTGCGTGGTCTTTCTCAAGTTCTGTGTGAAGATGCTTGAGGCGGCCATGCTCTTCTTCAAGTTCTTTGTACATATTTCTGAAGCGGCTCCACAAAATGTAGCCCAGCAAAAGGCCTAACGCAAACGCCACAAGCAGCATCAGAAGAATCTCCATGGTGTGATCGGCATAGGTTCCTGCACCGGGGCCCTGAAAAGTATTCTCAAACATGGTTTATCGTTTTTGATGGTTATTGCGAAGATGGAATTTCAAATCATTGCTTTTCATTGAGGACCAGTTCTACACGCCTGTTTTGACGTCTGCCCTCTTCAGTGTCATTGCTGGCCACGGGTTGCTTCTCGCCTTTGGAGGCAATCTGAATCCGGTCAGCAGAAATGCCTTTTGCGACGAGGATAGCCTGAATGTGTCTGGCCCTGTCCAGCGCCAATTTGTAGTTGAAGTCTTCTGTGCCGGATGCATCGGTATGGCCGGTAATGGAAACCGTCTCGTCAGTTTTCGAAAGCCTTTCTGCAAGCTTGTCCAGGTATTCGTCAACCTGCGGATTTGCTTCTTTCGTAGAACTGCCGTAAGGGAACAGAATACTGATCCTGTTTTCCACTTCAATGATTTCTACTTCGTCCCCTTTGGGTGCTTCTTTGTAGTTGATATCAATGGCATCCAGGTAGCCATTTTTCAATGCTTCCGGCGAACTGGTGCCAATCTGTCTGGACGTAACAACTATAAGATTCTCATCCACTTTGCCTTCAAAAAGCTTCTTTACCTGCCCGGCCCTGGCAAGGCCCATATTTGAGCTGCCTTCCGGCGTGGATTCATCACCGTAGTATTTACCCACGATTTCGAAAAGTTGCCCTTCGGGCAATGAATTCACTTTAGAATTGACGAATTCATCGTATCCAGGCCCCGGCTCCGGGATTTCACTGTTCCATTTGAATCCAAGGGCATAAGTGTTTTCAGCTGGCTGCGCAGCGGCTGTGTCTCCGGTTGACAGGCTGTCAGTTACAGACTCAATTTCCGGGCTCTCTCCATTGCATTTTTGCTTGATGTTGCACACATACCATTGCTGGCACACATAACACCAAATCAAAAATGCACCGATAGGCAATAGTGCTAACCTTGGCATAGTCAGTTTGATATTTATGAAAGTTTCTTCAGGATTTTTTACAACAACTGTGCGACGGGACGGGCCAAATGTAATTAATGAATTGATTTTTTCAGAAAAATTGGTTTACGTTTTTAAATTGTTAGACCAAATTTTAATTTGAATAATTAGTCTTTTACAAATAAGTAATGCCCGGGCAAGCCGGTACTCAGCCCACAAGCTCCACAATTTCAAATCCTTTTGTTTTCTCCGATTCTGCGGCCTGCTCGAGAGATGTCCTCGTGACAAGTGCTTTCAACCTTAGAAGCTCTGAATCCGATTTGGAGGCCCTGATCTCAATGGTGATGGACGGATTGGCATCAAAACTATGTTCCAGAATTTCAGCATCGATCCGTTTGGCTGCATTCATCACCTCCCCCATCAGCGCATAATCAAATGAAACCCGGAATTTGCGGGAGATGAATTTCGTGACGATCTGAGCTTTTTGCAGCGAATCATGTGTGCTGTTTTTGTAAGCGTTGATCAATCCGGATGTTCCCAACAGGGTGCCCCCGAAATACCTGACCACAACTACAAAAACATTCGTGAGTTCAAAACTGTCTATTTGGCCGAGGATCGGCCTGCCTGCGGTGCCCGATGGTTCACCATCGTCGTTTGCCCGGTAATTCTCACCCTGCACTCCGAAACGATAGGCCCAACAATGATGACGAGCTTTGGGATGTTCTTTTTTTACCTCCTCCAACAGAGCTGTCCATTCTTCCTCGCTTCGCAATGGGAATGCGAAGGCAATGAACTTACTCCCCCGGTCCCGGAATTCACCGCACGAGGGGGCAGCCAAAGTTTTGAACGAATCACTTGACATCAGGAGTTGACAGTTGGAGCAATGGATTCGATGTGATCAACAAGTGCTTCCAGTTCCCAGGCGCCTTCCAGGCGGTAGTCACCAATGGCTGTTCGTGTCAGTTCAGTGAGGTAGGCGCCCACTCCCAGCTGCTGGCCAAAATCGTGGGCCAGTGAGCGAATGTAAGTGCCTTTGGAGCATCGCACCCGGAAATGTACTTCGGGTAATTGGATGGCGGTGATCTCAAAATCATATACGGTGACGGGCCTGGGTTTCACCTCTACTTTTTTGCCGGCACGGGCGCGTTTGTAAAGTGGCTGCCCATCCACCTTGATGGCAGAATAGATCGGTGGCATCTGCATGAGATCACCAATGAATGACTCTTTTGCCGAATAAATATCCTCTTCGCTCAGGTCATCCAATGATTGCATGTTTTCGGGCTCACACTCTGAATCGTACGATGCCGTGGTAGCACCCAAAGTGATGACACCGGTGTAGGTTTTATCCAAGCCCTGGTAACCGGAAAGTTTTTTGGTCATTTTACCGGTACAAACAATCAACAAGCCCGTGGCCATAGGGTCCAGGGTGCCTGCATGTCCCACCTTTATTTTTTTTATTCCCAGGCTTTGTTTCAGCGAGGAGCGGATTTTGTTGACAACGTCAAAAGAAGTCCAGGATTTAGGCTTATTGACGAGAAGAAAGGCACCTTCAATAAATTTTTGTCCAGGAAGAGGGTCATCCATTCTGAAGAAATTTCATGAAAGAATAAGCAACCACAAATTTAAGACAACCAACAAATTGTGGTCACACTTATACAGCAAGATGTAGAATAATGGCCATTATTCCAACAATCACACAGTAAATCGCAAAGTATTTCAACTGGCTCTTTTTCACAAGGGCAATCATCCATTTGCAGGCGATCATCCCCGTCAGAAACGAAGCAAAAAAGCCAATTGTCAAGGCTCCCCAATGATTGTGAGAAGCAGTTGCCAGGTCACCGCTCAACAGATCCTTGGCGATCTTTCCGAAGATGAGCGGAACCACCATCAGGAATGAGAACCGGGCAGCCCTCGTTCTGTCAATCCCCAAAAGTACAGAGGTTGAAATGGTAGCACCTGAACGGGAAATCCCCGGGAGTATGGCTAAAGCCTGCGACAATCCCACGAACAGTGAATGTCCATACCCGACTTTTTGGGTGGTATCCCGGGCCCTGTCAGCCAGCAGCAACAGTACCGCTGTGACTATCAAACTGATTCCCACCAACATCAGTTGTTTGTTGAACAGTGCATCAATTTCATCTTCAAAAAACAAACCCACCAGGGCGGCCGGTATCATTGACAGAATGATCTTGACTGCAAACTTGCTTTGCTCGTCCCAGCTGAATGAAAACAGGCTTTTGAGTATGCGGACAACATCATTCCGGAAAATGACAACGGTGCTCAAAGCTGTTCCGAAATGCACAACCACGGTCATCAGCAAACTTTGCCCGGGCATACTCTGATCACCGAGAAGGTACTTTGCCAGTTCAAGGTGCCCACTGCTGCTCACTGGGAGGAATTCCGTCAGACCCTGCACTATCCCGAGGATAGCAGCAAGAAGTAGCTCATTCATTTATTGTGTTGTTTGGTGAGTAATCTGGCCGCTTACGTTTCCGGTGCAGTCTTTTTGAATATGGCAACTATTTCAACAATGAGGCCAAGCAGAATCAGGGCCGGAGCTATGATTATCCGACGGGGACTGTACATGAGGTCAGGATCCCATACATCGGGAGATGGCATTCTTCCTCCACTCATCAATACAAGGCCTATGGCTATTAAAACGATGCCGCCAAACATCCACAGGAAATTCACCTTGCCAAAAACAAGGTCGGTGGGCTTCACACTGGCTTTTGAAGGACTCGTGCCACCTCGCCTGGGTTTTACTGCGGCCTTTCTCGGAGCAGATGTGGTGACAACCACCTTTTTCTTTTTTGAAGGATTACTCATGATCCGGATTTGTATTTTAGGGTCAAAAAGACCTGTTTATGTTGTTGCCTGAAGGCGCAAATCTATCGCAAATTCATGGATCGAAAGAAACTCGCTAACGGAAGATCGTGCTTCAATACAGGTCATCCACCCGCATACGGAGGTATTTGTTGACCACCCAATAGGTACTCAGAAGGGAAATTGCAGCCCCGGCAATCAATATCCCGGCAAATACATAAGCAATTCCGGGCCAGTAGATCACTTCTCCCAATTCCGGTGAATCACTCAGGATAAAATAACCCAACACCGAAATTCCGGCAATGGCCAACAAACCGGAGACAAGCCCGTGAACGAAACTTTTCCGAAGAAAAGGCCTCGAGATAGCTGACCAGGAGGCTCCGACCAATTCCATGTTCTTAATGAGAAAGCGATTGGCATACAGGGCCAGGCGGATGGTGTTGAGGATCAGGGCAACTGCAACGAGCACACAGAATACACCCACGATCAACACGCCGAAAGCAATGCTTTTCAGGTTTCTCCCAATGGCTTCCGTAACGTCTTCCTGGTAATAAACATCCGAAACGATGGGCAACTCCCGGAGTTCCTGCCGGATGCGGTTCAAACTATCCGGCTCCAGGTAATCGGCCCTGACCCTGAAAAGCAACACATCGTACAAGGGGTTGGGCATGTCCAACTGAAGAAACTCCTTGCCAAATTCCTGCTGCATGATGGCTGCGCCTTGCTCTTTCGAAATGAAACGGATTGAATTCTTCAACAGGTAATCGCTGTTCATCAATTTGGTGCTGACGAGTTTTTGATCGGTGGACGTTGTGCCATCTTTCAATTCAACGATGATCTCAATCTGCTCTTTGAAATACTTGATCATTTGCTGCCCCTGCAACACTACAATGGCGAAAAGCCCCAACAGGAACAGCACCAGGGCAACGCTGATAATGGCATAAATGTAGTTGGGCCGCGTACTTGCTTGGGTGGACATTGGGAGATTATTTTCCGGATTCCATTTCTGAGAGGAGTCGTTGTGTTTCTTCCAGCAAGGACCGGAGCTGCTCTTTTACCTTGCTGGTGTCCACACCACTGTCCTTCGCATTTTTTTCCATTTTTTCCAACTCGTCCGAAAGTTGCTCCTTTTTCTCCAAAAGGTCGTTGATGTCATTGCTGTACGCTTCTCCCTGGCCTTTCAATGATTCTTTCAGGTCTTTCAGTGTGTTGCCAATCTTGCTGAGGGCATCGTCGTACTTGCCCTTGTCAAATTTCTCCTTTTCCGACTTCAGCAAATCAGCTACTGAACCTCCAAAGTCCTTAAACTCTTTCACAATTTTTTCCACGCCCTTCTTCTCCTGTGGGGTGCCGAGAAAATAGTTGTAGATCAAGATTCCGATCACGAGGATCACCAGTAATTTTAGCAATGCTTTTATCATGACAGGTTGGGTTTCAAGTTGTTATTTCAAGGTTTTCAGGTAAGCCACCACAGCTTTTCTTACATCGCTTCGCAAATCTGTTTCATCGCCTTCGGCAACGGTTTCCCACGAGAGCATGTTGGTGGTATTCAGGAACTCCAGGCCCGCTTCAAGGCCTTTCCACAAATAATCTCCCATTACGATCCGGTAGTTGCGTTTGAGGTCCAGGGGTTTTCCGCCGACGATCCAATCGCCGGCTTCGGTCCTGTTGATGTTGTGCCATTGCAGGAACCCGCCGAGGCCTTTGTTCTCCCATCCTGCATCCAGTGTGCGTTTGAGCATCTTTCCACTGAGTTCCACCTCGTAAAGTTTTCCCCCATAAGGCAGTGTACGGAAAATCTCCACAGGGGTTATGGGTCCTTCGAGCTGGTCGTCTATTCTCACCGATCCACTGTTGAGGATCGCTCCGTCCACCGGCTTTTTGGCTGCAAAGGCCATACTGGCAGCAATCAATTGCCCCAGGTTGGTCTGTTGGTTTCGAATGCTCTTTTCCCGGCCGTCCAAAGGTACATGGGCGTTGTAGATCACCTCCGATGGATTCTCAACCACCTGACTGATCTGTTGCATCATGATGCCCTCCCACTTTTTCACGATGGTGTCAATTGCGGGGTCAGGCGCTATCGCATCGGTGATCCTGACCAAAGACGAATTCAACTTCCAGCTCTTGTCATCCAGGTTGTAGGTGAACCTGTGCACGTACACCGATTTGGCATTGGCATCAGCCTTTGCAACCACCACATTGCCGACGGTATCAATGCTGTTTTCATGCTCGTGTCCACCCATGATGAGGGCAGTTTTCACCAGCATAGAGGCCAGTTTCAGGTCCATTACCAACTCGAGGTGAGTCAATCCGATCAGGACATCTGAATCCGGGTACAAATGCATGTACATTTTCTCAGCCGACTGATACGGATCGTCAAAATGCACGTAGTCAGGATCGTTGTCATTGATACAAGCGCTGTAAAAGCCCACCTTCAGCGGCTCAGCCTTCTCGTCGTATCGAATGTTCCAGGTGAAAGCCTTAGGCATCTGAATGCGTTTGCCTTCCTGGTATTTGTAGAATGGTTCCAGTCCGTTTTCTGTTTTGTGCCAGATGTTGGTGGTCAGCCAGACGAAGCGGGATTCGTTGATGCGTTTTTGCAGTTCTTCTTCCTTCAGGTCAAATTCATGGTTGCCAAAGGCGACCAGATCGAGTCCCAGCGCATTCATGGTTTCAACCATTTGCCGGCCTTTGATCCGTTCTCCGTTCAGTTTAAGGGTGCCGAGCAGCGAGGGGCTCAGAAAATCTCCGGCCAAAACGGTCAGTACATGCGGTGTTTCTTTGAGCAACTCTTTTCGCAGTGTAGCCACCCTTGCCAGGCCTCCAACCGCGCCGTTCTCCTGTGGTGACAACTCGTAAACATCATTCATTTGCAGGATGATGAAGTCCACGGTTTGGGGCGGGCCGGGTTCTGTTGAGGCAGTTTTTTTGGTAGTTGTGCAGGCGAGACTTGCACTGAGCAAGATGAATGCAAGAATCCGAAGGAAAGCGAGACGAATCATTTGGCTGTTCATTGTTTGTTTTCTGACGACCAAAAGTAGATGATTTTGTTCAACTGCATAGTTGGCTGATTCTCCGAAGAAAGCAGATGTACCGCTGGATTCCACTTCCTGCAGGAGATTTGTCATTTCCCGTTTGCCTTCCCCTTTTTCTAACTTTACCTCCTTCGGAAAACAATTGCCTTTCATCGAAAATTCAAACCAGGCCCTATGTCCAACAATTCCAAAACGCCACCCGTACTTTGGGAACCGTCAAAAACATTCCGGGAAAACGCCAGACTGACCCATTACTTCGCCTGGCTCAATTCAGAAAAAGGGAAAAACTTTAAGAATTACGACGATGTGTACCGGTGGTCTGTGGAAGAGCTGGAAGATTTCTGGCAGAGCGTATGGGAATATTTCGAGGTAATCGCCCACAAGCCGTATTCCACCGTGCTGGAGAACGCAACAATGCCGGGCGCACGTTGGTTTCCAGGCAGTGAGCTCAACTACGTGGAGCACATTTTCAGAATGAGAAACGACGCACAGCCAGCCATCATTTTTGCCAGTGAACGGCATGAGACCATTGAAATCGGATGGCCGGAACTGACTTCTCAGGTGGCCTCCATGGCCGCTTACCTCAAATCCCTGGGTATCGGGAAAGGCGACCGGATAGCTGCCTACCTGCCCAATTTCCCCGAAGCCACCTATGCCTTTCTGGCTGCTGCCTCCATCGGGGCCACCTGGTCGAGTTGCTCTCCGGACTTTGGTGTAAACAGCGTGGTGGACCGCTTTGCCCAGATCGAGCCCAGGGTACTGTTTGCTGTGGACGGTTACAGCTACAACGGCAAACCCTTCGACAAAATGCAGGCAGTGGAAGAAATGACCGCCAAATTGCCGACGGTAGAAAAAGTGGTACTGGTACCCTACCTCAACGAGGAACCCAAAATCTTTGACCGGTCCAAAGTGGTTTTATGGAACGATACATTCACCGCCAACAGCGAGCTGAACTTCACACCGGTACCTTTTGACCACCCCATTTACATCCTGTATTCTTCCGGAACGACAGGCATTCCGAAGGCCATCACCCACAGCCACGGTGGCAACCTGATGGAACACCTGAAATACCTCCACTTTCACAACGATGTGCAACCGGGAGAGCGCTTTTTCTGGTTTTCCACCACCGGCTGGATGATGTGGAATTTCTTGCACGCAAGCATGCTGGCCGGGGCAAGCATCGTTCTGTACGACGGCAGCCCGGGCTATCCGGACCTGAGCAGGCTGTGGAAGTTGGCCGAAGAAGCCGGAATCCATCATTTCGGCACCTCGGCGCCTTTCCTGATAGCCAATATGAAACAGGGCCTCCGGCCTGGCAAAGACTTCGACCTCAGCAAGATACGGTCAATAGGTTCTACCGGCTCTCCCCTGCCTCCCGAGGCATTCGACTATGTTTATGAACACATCAAGGAAGACGTGTGGCTCTGCTCCATGGCCGGCGGCACCGATGTGTGTACAGCCTGGGTGGGCGGCAACCCCCTGCTCCCGGTTTACGAAGGTGAAATTCAATGCCGCTGTCTGGGGGCAGCCATTGAAGCCTGGAACGAAGCCGGCATTCCGGTGACCGATGAAGTGGCGGAACTGGTCGTTACCAAACCGATGCCTTCCATGCCGGTGTTCTTCTGGGGCGACGATAATTACGCGCGTTACAAAAGCAGCTATTTCGACGTTTACCCGGGTGTCTGGCGGCACGGCGACTGGATCACGCTGACCTCCCGGGGCACCGTCATCATCTGGGGCCGCTCTGATGCAACCCTGAACCGGCAGGGGGTGCGCATAGGCACTGCGGAAGTGTACCGGGCAGTGGATAAAGTGCAGGAAATAGCCGACAGCCTGATCGTCAATCTGGAATTGCCCGGAGGGCGAGACTATATGCCATTGTTTGTAGTGCTGAAGGAAAATGAAAACCTGTCGGAAAACCTGGTGAAAAAGATCAAATCCACTTTGCGAAGCGAGTGCTCACCGAGGCATGTACCGGATGAGATCATCCAGGTGGCTGAAATCCCCTATACCATCAGTGGTAAAAAAATGGAGGCACCGGTTAAGAAAATCCTCCTGGGCAAACCGCTGGACAAAGCCGCCAACAGGGACTCCATGCGAAACCCGGAATCTCTGAATTTTTTTATCGGCTTCGGCAAAAAGCTGGGGGAGAAAATCGCCAAATGAGCGGTTCAGCCGGCCCATTTTTGTAATTGATTCAATGTTGCCCTGAGGTCTTTTGGCAGTGGCGCCTCAAATTCAACCGGCCGGCCGGAAGCCGGATGGGTAAAAGCGATGCGGTGTGCATGGAGCGTGGAGCGGCGGATAAGGGGGCGTTCTTCCTGGTTTTTTCCAAGCCGGAAATTCTTGCGTTTGAATTCAGAAAGGAAAAGTTCACTCCGTTTGCCATAAATGGCATCCACGGCCAGGGGGTGGCCAATGCTCTTAAAATGCACCCTGATCTGATGCGTTCTGCCCGTGTGAATCTCTGCTTCCACCGCGGTGAAAGCGCGAAATTTATGCGTTACTTTATAGGTGGTGAGCGAAGGCTTGCCCCTCAACGATGCTACCATCCGCTCCGGGTGATGCTGATGCGGCGCCAGCGGTTTGTCAATTTTTCCTTCGCCTTCCGGCAATTCCCCGTCAACGATGGCAAAATAATGCTTGAACACAGCGCGGTTTTCAAATTGTTGCGACAGGTGCTTGTGCGCTTCTTCGTTGCGGGCGAAAACCATCACACCGCTGGTTTCCTTGTCCAGCCGGTGCACCACGAATACCTTTCCGTAAGCTTTGTTCAGTTGGGCCAACAGGTTGAATCTTTCCGGATGGTAACGGTCGGGCAAGCTCAGCACACCGGCAGCTTTGTTAAGGACGATGATGGCATCGTCTTCGTGAATGATTTCGAAAGTTCTTTTCATTTTCTCTCAATCATCGTTGCCCCAACGGCAGGTTTCCAGTTCAAAGCCGCAAATGTCCAAAACGCGATCGACAACCGTCAGGGCCAGGTCCTCGATGCTGTTGGGTTTGCTGTAAAAAGACGGGCAGGCAGGCAATACGATCCCGCCCGCCTCGGTGACGGCCTTCATGTTGTTGATGTGAATGAGGTTGAGCGGGGTATCTCTGGGCACCAGCACCAGTTTTCTTCTTTCCTTCAGAATAACGTCGGCTGCTCTCGAAATCAAATCATCGGAAATGCCCGCTGCGATCCGGCCCAACTGCCCCATGCTGCAGGGGCAGACGATCATGGTGTCGTATTTGGCGGAGCCAGAGGCAAAAGGTGCCATGAAGTCATTCTTCTCGTAAAAATCAAAAGGATACTCCCTGTAAGCTGAGTTTCCAAGCTCCAGTTCCCAATTCAAACGGGCGTTGTTGCTCATCACCACTCCCACCCTGCTCCACTGGGTGTTCAGCTGCTCCAACCGGTCAAAAAGCAGCCTGGCATAGATGGCTCCACTGCTCCCTCCAACCCCCACCACAAGTTTCCGCATGGCGTCTTTTTTGCGTTAATAGAAAATTAAATCCAAATCGAAGAACCACTATCGTTGGGGTACTTTATACCTTCGTGCAGCTTTCAATCATTCCGGGCTTTGCGCCCATAAAATTTTCCCATTCATGAAAAAAGTAACATTCCTTGTGCTCTCACTCGCTGCCCTGGTCGTAGTTGCCATTGCTGCCACCAATATCCAAAGCGACAAAGCACCTCAGGCTTCCAGCGGTGATGCTGCCATCAAATGGCTCTCCTGGGACGAGGCCGTCAAGGCCAACGAAACTGTAAAGAAAAAGTTCTTCATTGACTTTTACACCGACTGGTGCGGCTGGTGCAAGCGCATGGACAAAACCACCTTCACCGACCCCAGCGTCGTAAAGTTCATCAATGAGAATTTCCACCCGGTGAAGTTCAATGCAGAACAAAAGGAAGACATCGTTTTCCAGGGCAGAACCTTCAAGTGGAGGGCCGGTGGCCGCAACGGTGTGCACACCCTGGCTTATGAATTGCTCAATGGCCGCCTCGGATACCCAAGCTATGTTTACCTGACTCCCGAATACGAACGCATCCTCATCAGCCCGGGCTACAAACCCGCTCCTGACCTGCTGAAAGAACTCGAGTTCGTAAAAGATGACCACTACGAGAATACCACCTGGGACGAGTTCAGGAAGAGCAAGTAGGAAGGTTTTGGAGGTTTTTGGAAGTTTTTCAGAAGGTTTTTGAGGTTTTTTGTTTCCAAATACCTGGTTGGAGAAAAGAGCAGAAGGCCGGTCAGCGAATTTGCTGACCGGCTTTCTGTTTTTCCAGGCCTCAGGCCTGTTTGAACTCTGAAAGACAGAAAGAGACTTTGTCCATCAGATCGTCAATGGAGAATGGCTTGCCAACATACTCATCCATGCCGTGCAGCAGGGCTTTTTCTTTGGTTGTGAGAAGGACAGATGAAGTGAGCGCAATGATCGGAACTTTTGTTCCATTGCCTTGCTCCATCCTTCTGATCTTAGCAACTGCCTGATAACCATCCAAAACCGGCATGTTGATATCCATGATGACGAGGTCAAATTTCTTTTCTTCGAAAAGTGTTACGGCCTCCTGGCCGTTTGCCACCAGACACACTTCAGCGCCCCGGTCTTTGAGTACCTTCGCCACCACCACCTGGGTGATCTTGTTGTCTTCCGCAACCAGGATTTGATAGCCCGCAAGACTTTGACTCAGCGGCCCGGAATCTTTCCTGACTTTTGCATTATCCGGAGCAACGGAATCTACATTGCCCGGCAAACGGAAAGGCAGCCAGACCTGAATCAACAAAGAAGCTTGCAACCCTTTCTTCACCGTCATTTTGCCATTCTGCAAGCGCACCAACCGGTGGGCACTTTTCAGCAAGGGTGAATCCGGCTGCATCAAAGATTCCAACTCATTATCCAGTTCATTTGCCTGTTCATGCTTTCCCTCAATGGTAAACTTCAATGTCGCATTCCGAAGAAACAGATCCTGAGGCGCCACCGATAAACGAATGTCAGCAACTTCACCAGTCGCATATACACACTGGAAAAGGTGGGTGAGTATTTGCCGAAGGCGAACGGTATCGCCGACCAGGTTAACCGGTACACGGGGGTGTATCTGAACATCGGTCTTGCAAAGGGCACACGATGAATCTGCCTCTACTTGTTCCCGGACGGTTTCAATCAGGCTGCGGACGTCAAATTTTCTTTCCTCCAGGGCAACTTTCCCTGCTTCCACCTTGCATTGGTCCAGAATATCATTGATGTAAACCACCAGGTCGTTCGCTGCATTTTCTATTTCAAAAAGGTGGTCTTCAAGCTCTTCTTCCCCGATGTCTCTTGACAATGCCCTCAGTGCGCTGCTGATGTCATTCAGGGGTTCGCGCATTTGCTGGCTGACCATGGCCACGAACTGATCCCTTGAAAACGAATCGGCCACAGCCTGGTCTTTCAGGGCCAGTGTATTGCTCAATTTTTGCTCCAGCAAAGCCAGCCCTTCGCTTTTGGCTTTGAGTTTTTCATTCAGTTCAGCAACTTCCTTCCGAAGGGCTTCCAGTTTCTTCTTGTGATCGTCCAGGAGCCTTTCCGCCTCCCGTGCTTCTTTTTTGCCCAACCACCAGGCACCCAGCACCACCAACAATACCCCCACTGCCCAAAAACCGGAACTCCCATCCTCCTGAAGTGGTTCGGCAGATTGAGCATGGACCCCGGTACTGAAAAGAAAAAGCACTGAAAGTGTGAATGACAGGCGAGACAAAAAATTGAAAGACACCATGTTGTGTAGTTTTGGTGCCTCTCAAAAGGCAAAATTGATGCCGTGAGGGGCAGATCAGTCTTTGTAGATCTTTACCACTCTTTCACCCGGGCGTGCGTAGCCCCTGTACATGCCTTCGGTGTTGAAGGGCATTGCAACATTGCCTTTGGCATCCATTGCAATGAGGCCTCCGCTGCCACCCTTTTCATCCAGTTTTTCGTTCACGACAAAATTGGCAGCTTCCTCAACGGACTCACCCAGGTAAGCCATCCTGTGGGCGACGTCAGCGGCCACCGTGTACCGAATGAAATATTCACCGTGTCCGGTGCAGGAGATTCCGCAGGTTGCATTGTCGGCATAGGTGCCGGCGCCAATGATGGGTGAGTCCCCCACCCTTCCCCAGCGCTTGTTGGTCATTCCTCCGGTGGAGGTGCCTGCCGCCAGGTTGCCGTTTTTGTCCAGAGCCACGCAACCGACGGTGCCAAATTTTTCATCGTGGCGCCGGCCGGTCATTCCCGTTTTTTCTTCCCGGGCCCTGGCCTTCCGGATGGATTCCAGCCGCCGTTCGGTGAAGAAGTATTCGTTGCTCACGGTATCCAGGCCTTGCTCCAGTGCAAACTGGTCAGCGCCCGTTCCTGCCATCATCACATGGGGAGAGTTTTTCATGACGGCAATGGCTGCCCGGATGGGGTTCTTCACATGCTTTACGCCCGCCACGGCACCCGCATTCTGGTCTGAACCGTCCATGATGCTGGCGTCCAGCTCACAGGTTTCCGAATTGGTCAGCACGGCACCTTTGCCGGCGTTGAACAGTGGATTGTCCTCCAGGTACATCAGTGTTTTTTCGACGGCTTCAAGGGCCGTTCCGCCATTTTTGAGTACTTCCTCACCTGTGTCCAGGGCTTTGTTCAGTGCCTCGGTATAGGCTTTCTCTTTTTCGGGAGTCATGTTGGCTTTGGTGATGGTGCCGGCACCGCCGTGGATCACAATGGCGTATTCAGGAACCGCCTGTCCATTGGTTGGGGTGCCGGTGGTTTGTTGCCCGGAGGGCGAGTTGCATGCATTCATCATCAAAAGCATGGTAAATGTGAAAATCAAGGTGAAACAAGTGTGCCTGTGCATGGTCAGAAGTTTTTTTTTTGTCGCTTCGCAATCAGGTGCGAAAGGTATCATTTTTCAGAAAGTTGGCCGGAAGAAAAATGAGATGACATATTTTCCCGCAGATTTGCACCCCCGTTGCGAAGCGAACAAAATCTGAAAAGAAAGACTATGAAAATTTTGATAATAGGTGGTGGAAACATGGGCATGACCTACGCCCACAGTTTCCTTCGTTCACACATTTGCGACCGTCAAAACCTGATGGTACTCGAGAAATCGGCAGAGCGGTCTTATGAGCTGACAAAGGACACCGAATTCAATGTTTATTCGGAACCAGAAGGCTGTATCAACCTTGCCGACCTGATCATACTGGCAGTGAAACCTCAAGACGCTGCCGAATTGTTTGAACGGCTCAGGCCGCTCATAGATGAGCAGCAGGTGGTGTTGTCCATCATGGCAGGGGTGAAGATGAAGACCATCGCCGATCATTTGGGAACCAAAAAAGTGATCCGTGCCATGCCCAACCTGCCCTCACAGGTTGGAATGGGCATGACCGTGTTTACGTCAACAGAGGAAGTGACCCGGATCGAGCTGGTAATGGTTCAGAACCTCATCAACACCACCGGAAAGAGCCTTTACGTCAGCAACGAGGCCATGATAGATGCCGCCACCGCCATTTCGGGCAGTGGCCCGGCCTATGTCTGGTACTTCATGCAGGCTTTGATAGAAGCAGGCCGCAAGATGGGTTTCAACGAGAGCGAGGCCGAGATGCTGGTCAGCCAGACCTTCAAAGGTGCCATTGACTTGTTCCAGAAGACGGATTTCAGTTGCGAAGAATGGATAAAAAAAGTGGCCTCGAGGGGAGGTACCACCGAGGCCGCCTTGTCGGCATTTGGCAAAACCGAACTGTATCAGGATATCATCACCGGCGCCGATGCTGCGCTGAAACGCGCCGAGGAACTTGGCAAAGCTGCCGGTCAGTCGTAGCAGCCTTTGCGGCCCTTGCTGCGTGAGCGGCTGCCCATCAGGCCGTTGTCCAGAAAGTTGTACGACACGGTGAGGCCCATGATGAAGTACCAGTCCCTTTTTGCGCTGTCTCCGCGCTGGGTGCCGGTAACCACAACGACGGGTTCTGTGCCTTTGTACTCTCCTGTCCTGTTGCCGAGGGCTGCGGCCAATTCTCCGTTGCCGGCCAGCAGGTCCGGATAGGAAACATAAGCTCCGCTGACATCGTCCAGGTAGTCGGTGAAAGTGGGCCTGGCACCCAGTTCCAGCCCGATGTTCAGTTTATCGGAAAGGGCGTATTTCACTCCCACCCCAAAAGGAATGGAAAAAGTTGTTTTGCTGTACCTGGCACCAAAGCCCGGCATGCCCTGACCTTCGGTTCCGAGCGGCTGCAAAGCGATCCAATTGCCCTGGTACCGGGCTTTGGGGTTGAAACTGGTCATGGCAACACCGGCAAACAGGTAGGGTGAGAATGGGCTGTACAGGCCGTTTGGCTGATAGCCCAGAACATTGAACTCACCAATCAGTGCAACTTCCAGGATGTTGGTTCTCACACTCAGGTTTCTTTCCCGGATGAATTGATCGTTGTTCACGTTGGCATCGGAGCCGGCGATTTTGCCGGCGCTTATTCCAAGTCGGGCGGTGAACAGGTCGTTGATGTTGTACCTGACAAACCCACCATAAGCCAGCTTGGTTTCCTTCAGGTAAATGGTGCTGGAGTTGTTGGAAAGATCGCCCACGTAATTGGCACCGCCGAGGAGCAGCCCGGCCTCCAGGTACTGGGTAAAAGCAGAAATGCTGACAAAAAGTGCCGTTGCGGCCAGGAGTACTTTCTTCATGCTTTCAGGATTGGGTTATACAGTCAGACAAGATGAGTTTCATTGATGAATACCTAACGGGTAACAAGTGAATGGTAACATCTGCCATTTGGAATTAACCGAAGGTACGGTCGAGTATTTCCGACATCCGGTTTTTTAAGTCCAGCGCTTTTTCCCTCGCCTTTTCGGCAAAATCTTCTCCATCGCTTGCGTAGATAATTCCCCGGGAGGAGTTGACCAGGAGTCCGACTTCCTTGTTCAGGCCATACCTGCAAACCTCCTCCAGCGAACCACCCTGGGCGCCCACGCCCGGTACCAGCAGAAAATTGTCGGGTGCAATTTTTCGGATGTCAGCCAACTTTTCCGGGTGGGTGGCTCCCACCACGAACATCAATTGACCGGTGCCGGCCCATTGCCGGGCAGTGGTCAGGACCGCTTCGTAAACCGGCCGGCCGGTGTCGAGGCTGAGCAATTGAAAGTCGGAGCTCCCTTTGTTGGAAGTCAAGGCAAGCAGAATGACCCACTTGTTCTCAAATCCCAGAAAAGGGGTCACGCTGTCTTCGCCCATGTACGGAGCCACGGTGACGGCATCAAAATCCATCGCATGAAAAAACGCACGGGCGTACATGGCGCTGGTATTGCCAATGTCGCCCCGTTTTGCGTCAGCGATGGTAAAAATGTTTTCAGGAATAATGTCAATGGTGCGCTCGAGGCTCACCCAGCCTTCAGCTCCGTTGGCTTCGTAAAAAGCAATGTTGGGCTTGTAAGCCACGCAAAGGTCATGCGTGGCCCCGATGATCCGGCGGTTGAATTCAAATACCGGATCTTCATATTTCAGCAAGTGCTTTGGAATGCGCCGGGGGTCGGTGTCAAGTCCTATGCAGAGGAAAGAGCCTTTGTCAAAAATGTTGGCGACTAAGTCTTTGCGAGTCATTGAGGGTGACTTCTGTTAATTGGTCAGGGCATCTCGATGCCGTTGATGGCTTCTATTTCCGTAAGTTCAGGAAGGCGGTTTTTTATGGCTTTCTCAATACCTGCTTTCATGGTCATAATTGACATGAAACAGTTTTCGCAATTGCCAAGCCACTTGACTTTGACGACGTACTCATCGGTGATATCAACCACTTCCACATCTCCACCATCAACGCGGAGATGCGGACGAACTTCGTCAAGGGCTTCATCAACCTGTTTTATCAAAACCGATTTTTGTTCCGCTGTCATAATGGAGGATTTATTTCTGAGTGCACTGCAAAAACCCTAATTCACAAAAGGCGCATGTTTTTTGGTTCCGATCCCGATGGGATATCGGGATTGAAATGCGTCGTTGATTGCTCACCGTTCTTTAAACCATTCACTTGCAATCAACTACGTATCACAAAAACCTAAAAAACATTTCAAAAAACCTTTCAAAAAACCTTTCAAAAAAACCTTTCAAAAACAAGCACCAACTGGAATGCGGCCTTTTTACTGTGGACTCATTTCTGAGTGATCTGAACCACCTGGGTGGGATCCAGATTTTTATTGCGCTGTTCAACTTGTTCCATCGTCTTTTTGGCCAAATCGAGAAAAGCATCGGCCATTACGGTGCCCTTTTTCATCACAGCCGGGTTGCCGTTGTCACCAGCTTCTCTGATACCCATCACCATAGGCACCTGCCCGAGCAAAGGTACCTTGCCGAGTTGTGACAGTTTTTCTCCACCTCCTTCGCCAAATATTTTGTATTTGCGGTCGGGCAGATCGTCCGGGGTAAACCAGGACATGTTTTCAACAACCCCAAGGATGGGCACATTGATGGCGGGCAAGAGGAACATATTCATGGCCTTGAGCGCATCGGCAACGGCCACCTCCTGGGGAGTGGTCACCATCAATGCCCCGGTCACGGCCACGGTTTGCACCAGGGTCAATTGGATATCGCCGGTTCCGGGGGGCAGGTCAACGATCAGGTAATCCAGCGGTTCCCAAACGACATCGTTGAAGAATTGCTGAATGATACCTGCAAGCCGGGGGCCACGCAGCACTACGGCCTGTTCCGGCTCGATGATGAATCCAATGGACATGACCGGTATGCCATGCGCTTGCAGCGGAAATATCTTTGGTTTGCCGTTCACTTCGCGCACCTGAGGCCGCTGCCCTTTCAAACCGAGCATCGTCGGAATAGATGGTCCGTACAGGTCAGCATCCACCAAGCCTACTTTGGCACCCAGTTGATGCATGGCCAGCGCCAGGTTGGTCGAAACGGTTGATTTGCCTACCCCACCCTTGCCGGATGCAACGGCTATAATGTTTTTTATCGGTTGAGGGCTTTGGGCATTGCCCTGTCCATTTGCCTGTTCAGCCCTGGTGGTCACGTGGATATTTGCTTCTGCCCCGGGAATGTCCTTTTGGATGGCTTCCATGCAGGCAAAAATCAAACTGTCCTTTTGGGGATGGTTGAGAGAAGGAAGTACCAGGTGGAAATTCACATTGTTTCCTTCAATGACCAGATTGGCAATTCGCTGTGCCTCCACCAGGTTCAGCCCGGAAATGGGATCATCTACAGTTTCCAGCGCTTTGAGTACTTGTTCTTTGTTCATGCCAGGGTATTCAATTTAATTGGTGCAAAGGTACACACTCGAACTGCAATGTGAATTGAATCCAAATAAGAAAAAGCAAGCCTTGTTCTGCGAATTGTCAGTGTTTGAAAAAATGAAGAGTGCAAAAGCGCTGAATACCCAATCACTGCTACATTTGCCGCCATGAAAGTGCACAGAGACCTAAGCGAATTGCCTTACTTCAGAAACGCCGTAGTAACCATCGGGTCATTTGACGGTGTACACCTGGGCCACAAGAAGCTACTTAAAAGAGTAAAAGACCTCGCCATAGCCAACAGTGGTGAGAGTGTCGTTGTCACTTTCCATCCTCATCCGAGGCAGATCATTTACCCGAAGGACAGCGGGCTCCATTTGATTTCCACCACCGAAGAAAAGATCGGACTCATTGCCAAAACCGGAGTTGACCACCTGGTTATCGTTCCTTTCACCGTTGAGTTTTCCCAGGTGAGTGCCGATGAATACATCCAGCGTTTTCTCGTCGAAAAATTCCAGCCGAAATTCCTTGTCATCGGTTATGACCATCGCTTTGGATTCAACCGCCAGGGAGACATCAACTACCTGAAGTGGTACGAAAACACCGCCGGATATAAGGTCGTAGAAATTCAGAAGCAGGAGGTTGACCAGATAGCGGTCAGCTCCACCAAAATCCGAAACCTGATCAGGGCGGGAGATGTGGCAGGGGCGTCCAAATTGCTGGGGCATTACTTTGAGCTGAGCGGCAAAGTGGTCAAAGGCCAGCAGATCGGCACCTCGATCGGTTTTCCGACGGCCAACTTGCGGATCGAAGAAAAAGCCAAACTCATTCCTCCGGATGGGATTTATGCTGCTTATGCCATTTACGAGGGTAAGAGGCACCCGGGAATGCTGTACATTGGCCAACGGCCGACGCTCAAAAACAAACCGGGCAGAACCATCGAGATCAACATTTTTGATTTCAACGAGGTCATTTACGAAGATGAATTGAAAATCGAGCTCGTTGAATTCATCCGCAACGATGAACAACTCAAGGACCTGAACGAACTCAAAAAACGGCTGGCTGCAGACAAGGTATCGGCTGAGGCTATCCTGAAAAAGTCCTGGAAGCAAGTCAGGGAATGGGAGCGCCTTTCCCACCCTTCTGCCGGCATTGTCATCCTGAATTACAACGGCAGGAAATACCTGGAGGAATACCTGCCCAGCGTTTTGTCAACGAAGTACCCCAACTTCGAGGTCATCGTGGCTGACAACGCCAGTACGGACGATTCCATCGAGATGCTGAAGGAAAAGTTTCCGCAGGTCGGCATCATCAAACTGAACAAAAATCACGGGTTTGCCAAAGGCTACAACCTGGCATTGCAGGACCTGGAGCACGATTACTTCGTTTTGCTCAATTCCGACGTTAAAACGCCCAAAAAGTGGCTGCAACCCGCCATCAAAATGATGGAAAAGGACCGGACAGTAGCTGCAGTGCAACCCAAGATATTAAGCCTGGCCCAGCCGGAGTACTTTGAATACGCAGGTGCTGCCGGCGGCTGGATGGACTTTCTCGGTTATCCGTTTTGTCGGGGCCGCATCTTCGACACGGTGGAGAAAGACCTCGGCCAGTACGATCAGCAGACAGAGATATTCTGGGCTTCGGGCGCTTGTATGATAACAAGGGGGCCTTTGTTCAATGGTTTTGGCGGTTTTGACAACGAGTTCTTCGCTCACCTGGAAGAAATTGACCTTTGCTGGCGATTCAAACGCGCCGGATACAAAATCATGTTCACCCCCAAATCGGTTGTGTACCACCTGGGGGGCGGCACACTTGGCTACCATTCGCCCTACAAGACCTACCTCAATTTCAGGAACAGCCATTACACCCTTTTGAAAAACGAATCGGTATGGCGCATGGCTTTCATCATGCCCATGCGGGTAGCACTTGACTCCATAGCTGCCATCGTGTTCCTGGTCAATGGCAGGTGGCTACACGCGCAGGCCGTTTTTGGTGCCTTCTTCACCTTTTTGCTGGCGCTGGTCACCTTTGTCAAAAAGCGCATCGAGATTGAAAAACTGGTGGAACGGCTTCGCATTCTGCCTCACAGCAACCGCACTGGAATGCTGCCCAAAAGCATTGTTTTCCAGTATTTTGTCCTTCGGAAAAAGGTGTTCAACAAACTCTGAAACTCCCCGTAATGCGCAAAGCAGTCCTCCACCGGTCTTTTTTTCTTTTCGTCGCAATTTTGAGCCTGGCCAGCCAGTGCAGAAAGGTGCAACAACCCGATGAATGCCTGGTGCCCAATCCTGAGAAAACCGATTGCCCGGACCTGTACGACCCGGTTTGCGGTTGCGACGGCAAGACCTACACCAACGATTGTCAGGCTCGAAACGCCGGGGTCAAAAGCTGGACGCCTGGAAAATGTCAGGATTAGTCAGCCAACCTGCACTGAGGCTGCGGGCACATTGCTTTACTTTGCTTCGGATTTTACCAAGAATCAGTTTTATATGCGATCAGCACTATTCCTTTTGATCTTTTTGGCTTCATCGGCCCTGCACGGCCAGCAGCGCTGGTATGAAGAAGAACACAACAATGAGGGAAACATGCTGCTGCTCAATTTTCAATACGGGGTACACCTGCCCGGTGCAGACCTCAACAAGCGTTTCGGCCCTTCATTCAGTGCAGGCGCCGCTTTTGACCTGCTCACCAAAAACAACTGGCTGGCTGGGATACAAGCCGGATTCCACTTCGGCGACAATGTGGATGAAAACGTTCTGAATAGCCTGACCGGTGCTGACGGTCTCATTTTCAACGATGACATCTTTCCGGCAGAAATTCGCCTGCGGCAACGGGGACTGGCTTTCAATGCCGAATTTGGGAGGATTTTTCGCTCCAACCAAAGAAGCCGTTCCGGCATCAGGGCCACCCTGGGGCTCGGATTCTTTCAGCACAAAATAAGGATTCAGGATGACCCGCTCGGTAAAGTGTCCTCACTTTCGGGTACCTACAAAAAGGGCTACGACAGGTTGTCCAACGGCTTTGCCACCACCCAGTTCATCGGCTACCAGTACCTCTCCGCCAACCGGCGCATCAACCTGATGATCGGAATGGAATTCACCCAGGCCTGGACCAAAAACCGGCGCAGCTTCAACTTTGACCAAAGAATCCGGCAAACCGACACCCGTTTTGACCTGCTCACCGGCTGGCGCATCGGCTGGACAATGCCTTTGTACATCGGTGAAAACCCGGATGAGATCAGGTATTGAATTGTTGAATTGTTGAATTGTTGAATTGTTGAAGGGTTGAATTGTTGAAGGGTTGAATTGTTGAATTGTTGAATTGTTGAAGGGTTGAAGGGTTGAAAGTCGTGAGCTTATGTCACGATCCCGGACTTGATCCGGGATTGAAGTGTTGAGATTGTTGAGTGTATTCATATATGATATTGTTACAAGGATTTACTTCACTGCAATACGGGTTGCAGCGCTGTTCAATTCAAAGGCCGGGAAGTGGGTATCGGGAAGGCGCTTCGTTTTTCAGGAACTGGAAAAAAGTACGCACGGAACAAGCCCGGTTATCTGGATGCACTGTGCCTCGCACGGCGAGTTTGAGCAGGGGCGGCCATTGCTGGAAGCCCTCAAAGAACAATTTCCTTCGTCAAAAATCATCCTGACTTTTTTTTCCCCTTCCGGAATGGAGCACGCAGCCTGGGAGGAGTTGACCAACGCGGCCCATTACCTGCCGCCGGACAACAGAAAGAACGCCCGGCAGTTTCTGGACCTCGTGCAGCCCGACCTTGTTTTCTTCGTAAAATACGAACTGTGGTACCACTACCTCCTCGAGCTCGATGCGAGAAACATCCCGACAATACTGGTAGCAGCCAATTTCAGAACAGACCAGGTCTTCTTCCGATGGTATGGTGGTCTGTACCGGAGAATGCTCGCCTTCTTTGACCTCATCCTGGTGCAATATCCCGAATCGGCCGGCCTGCTCGAAAAGATCGGGATCAGACACTGTCAGGTTTGCGGCGACCCCCGGTTTGAAAGGGCCTCTGAGATTGCCGCCACCCCGTACCGGAATGAGGTATTGGAAGCTTTTTGCGACGAAAAGAAAGTCCTGATAGCCGGCAGTACCTGGCCACCTGATGAAGCCTTGCTTTTCAGGGCTTTTTCCTCAGAAATGCCGGAAGACTGGAAGCTCGTCATCGTCCCCCATGAGCTTGATTCCGGGCGGATGAAGCAATGGGTACAAAAATGGCCGCAAACACTGCTCTACTCGGAAGCAGTGCAATCACCGGAATCCGTTGCCGAGGCGAGAACCCTGATCGTTGACAAGATGGGACTGTTGTCCAGAATCTACCGGTACGGAACTGCGGCGTTCATCGGAGGCGCCGTGGGCGGAACCGGCCTGCACAACATCATCGAACCTGCGGCTTATGGTTTGCCACTGCTATTCGGAAAGCATTGCGATCAATACCCCGAGGCCCGGCAAATGATAAATGCCGGCATTGCCGAGGCGATTGAATCTTCAGAGGATATCAGCAGTGCAATAAAAAGTTTTGAACAGGAGGACAAGCTCAAAAAGGTAAGAAGTAAGGCCAAGAAACTTTTTGAAGTGAATGCCGGGGTGACGAAAAAGATGCTCGAACACTTGCAATCAAAAGGATTGTTGCCAATAAAAAAGCCGACTTCCAAAATTGAAGGAAGCCAGCTTATTTAACCCCAAAAAACCAAATCTTGAATGCACTTTCTGAAAAAGTGCCTGTATCAGTGATTCAAATTTATCTTCTCAATTGATTGACAGGCGCTAAGGTAAAAACTTTGTAATTCAAAAACAAAATCTTAAGCCTTTAAAATTTGGCCTTCGCATCCATGCACAAAACAATCAAACGCACAACAAGGATATAAACCAATCTTTTTGCGTTTGAACAACGCTTCTTTTTCCAGCATGCAATTTCAGACTACAATCCCGGCACCTTTGGTTTTTCTTCAATCAATCGGTAATCGTAATTTCGGGCCGCTTTTGGATGCATTGGCTGAATAAAACCACGGCGCCCCGGTCGCCAAACTCACAAAACCACGAGTGAAAGCAGGGACGGCATCAACACATTTGAGCGCGCAGTAAACGCAGGATTTTGATAAAAAGGACAAGGATTGTCATAACGGTATTGCTCATTCTGAGTGGTACAATGATCCGGCAAGCAGCGGCTGGAAGTGGCAGTATATTTCCATCCTCACCTCAGCCGAAACCCAAAAACGTCGTGCTGATGATCGGCGACGGAATGGGGCTTGCCCAGGTTTCCCTGCTCTTCACCTACAGGTCCAAAGAACAGGTTTTCAGGTCTTTTCCGGTGGTCGGTTTTCAGAAGACCCAATCTGCAGACAACCTGGTCACCGATTCAGCAGCCGGAGCAACGGCCATTGCCACCGGTGTCAAAACCACCAACCACTCCATCGCCCTGGATGCCCGGGGCCAGGTTTTGAAGACCCTATTGGAAGAGGCATCCGAAAAGGGGCTGTCCACCGGAATGGTGGTAACTTCATCCATTGTGCACGCCACGCCTGCCGCTTTTGTTGCCCACAGTACGACCCGCTATCACTACGAACAGATAGCGGAGTATTTTCCGAAGAGCAGTGTTGATTTTTTCATCGGCGGGGGCAAGAAATACTTTAACCGAAGGGAAAAAGACGACCGAAACCTCATTTACGAGTTGAAAAAGAATGGCTTTGCCGTTTACGATTACTTCCATTCCAACCTTTACAACATCCATCCTTCAGCGGCAAAGCGATTTGCCTTTTTCACCGCCGACAACCAGCCCCTGCCGGCCATGCAGCAGCGTGAGTACCTGCCCTACGCATCTGAACTGGCCGTTGATTTTTTGAAGAAAAGAAGCGGCAAAGGTTTCTTCCTGATGGTGGAGGGTTCACAAATTGACTGGGCCTGCCACTCCAACCAGGCTGAAATGCTGAAATACGAAATACTGGATTTTGAAAAGGCCGTTGCAGCGGTGCTCAGACTGGCAACCGAGGATGGAGAAACCCTGGTCATTGTCACTGCTGACCACACCACGGGAGGTCTGGGGCTGAACCAGGGCGACGCCGGTGACAAGGTCAAACCAGCTTTTACCACCAACGGCCACACCGCCTCGATGGTGCCTGTTTTCGCCTATGGACCCGGCGCTGAGTTGTTCCGTGGAGTGTATGAGAATACTGAAATTTATCACAAAATACGGCAGTGTTTTGGCTTTGAATAATTCCGGAACCGCTGCCGCTTTTGCACGTTGAACCCTAACACTTAACCAACCAAACCACAGAAAAATGATTGCCGATCCGGATACCATTGACAATTTGAAAATGATCCGCGAAAGTGCAAGGGACTTTGCACAGCGACAGATCCTGCCCCACGTTCTCGACTGGGATGAGACGCAATTTTTCCCGCGTGAGCTTTTCCGGAAAATGGGAGAGCTGGGGTTCATGGGCATGCTGGTTCCCCATCAGTACGGAGGCAGTGGTCTTGGTTACCAGGAGTACATTACGGTTATCGAAGAGATCGGAAAAGTTTGTGGCTCCATAGGACTCTCAGTGGCAGCGCATAACTCACTGTGCACCAATCACATCCTGGAATTCGGCTCCGAAGAGCAAAAACAAAAATACCTGCCCAAACTGGCCTCCGGAGAACACATCGGAGCCTGGGGCCTTACCGAACCCAACACCGGAAGCGACGCCGGCCGGATGAAATGCGTTGCCACCAAAGATGGCGACTATTACGTGCTGAACGGAACCAAAAACTTCATCACTCATGGTGCTTCCGGCGAGGTGGCGGTGGTCATTGCCCGCACGGGCGAGCTGCTCGACAACCACGGCATGACGGCTTTTGTCATAGAAAGGGGCACACCGGGTTTTGCCGCAGGCAAGAAGGAAAACAAACTTGGCATGCGTGCTTCGGAGACGGCCGAAATGGTCTTCGACAACTGCCGCGTCCACAAGTCACAGGTTTTGGGTGAAGAAGGCGACGGTTTCATACAGGCGCTCAAGGTGCTGGACGGCGGTCGAATATCCATTGCAGCGCTGGCAGTGGCCATTGCCAAAGGTGCTTATGAGGCTTCCGTAAAATACGCCAAAGAAAGGGAGCAATTCGGCAAGCCCATTGCCAGCTTCCAGGCCATCAGCTTCAAGCTGGCCGACATGGCCACCAAAATAGATGCCGCTGAGCTGCTGACCCGAAAGGCCGGCGATCTGAAAAACAAAGGCCTCCGTTGTACCCAGGCATCGGCCATGGCCAAACTCTACGCTTCTGAAATATCCGTGCAGGTGGCCAATGAGGCCGTACAGATTTTCGGAGGGTACGGATACACCAAAGAATTTCCCGTAGAAAAATACTACCGCGACGCCAAGCTCTGTACCATCGGTGAGGGCACATCCGAAATTCAAAAACTGGTCATTGCAAGGAACATTCTGAAGGGGTAAATCTGAATTATTTTTTCGTGCGCATTTTACTGGTTTGAGTTTGTACACTATCTTTAGGCATCTTCCATAGAATACGAACTGGACAAGAGGTATAGAGGAGCAGGAGTTGCGATAAAGAAAAGTACGAACCTCAAATCGGACACTATGAAAACCCTTCTTTGGGCCATGCTGCTATGGCCGTTCCTGGCTTATTCTCAACTTTCCATCACCGGCGCAGGTACCTACACCATTGACTTTGACAACACCGTGAGCGGTGTGAACAACGGGCAGTTTCAGGGGACGGGGTTTGTTGGTGCCCCCACCGCCGGGCAACTCGATTCAGACGGGTGGAGAGCTACCGGGTTTTCCGACGGAGATGGAATGTTCTCGGGAACCCACACAACGGGGGATTTTGCCAGAGGAACTCATTCGGGTGGCACCGGTACCGGTGGTGTTTACGCCTTTGAAACAGCCACCGGTGACTTCTGCCTGGGCGTACAGCCCGGTGCTGCTGATTTCACACCAGGAGATTTTACCTTGAGAATTCAAAACAATTCGGGCAGTGCCATCAACCAACTGAACCTCAGCTACGAGATCAAAGTATTTAACGACAAAGACCGATCAAATTCTTTCAACTTTTCCTGGTCAACTGACGACATCAGCTACACATCCGTTTCAGCTTTGGACTATGCCTCGCCTGGAGCTGCCGATCCTCTACCGGTTTCATGGACGACAACGACAAGAAGTACAACCTTGTCAGGACTCAACCTGGCAAATGGCGGCTACCTGTACCTGAAATGGACTGGAGATGATGTGAGTGGTTCCGGCTCCCGCGACGAGTTCGGTCTCGATGACATCGTCATTTCCGGCATTGTGCTGCCGGTACAGTTGGTCAGCTTCAGGGCGGAGGCAAGTGCTGACAGGGTTGAACTGTTTTGGGAGACAGCCACCGAAATCCAAAACCGGGAATTTCAGGTTGAGCACAGTTCTGACGGGATGCATTACCGCCTGATCGGGAGCCTTCAGGGACATGGCACAACTACCGAAACCCACCAATACAGTTTCACGCATGAATCCCCATCGGAGGGCATCAATTATTACCGGCTGAAGCAGGTAGATGAAGATGGCTCTTTCACTTACTCGAAAGTGGTAACGGTCGAGCTCCAGCCAAACGAGCAACCCCTTGTCTTTTACAATCCTTCGGGAAAAACCATCCGGATTGTATTCAGCGAAGAAACGGGCGACGAGATATTGCTTGCCATTGCAGATATTTCAGGGCGCCTGGTCAATTCAATCAGAATCGAAGCCGGCATTAGAGAAACCAGTCTGCCGGCAGCGGGTTTGAACCGTGGCATATACATTGTGCAATTGCGCCAGCGAAAAAAGGTGGAGAATTTCAAAATCCCGGTCAATCCCTAATTGAGCTTTTTGTAATTGCGAATGACCTTGCGCTTTGACTTGAGCTCTTTGATAAACCGGGCCACGGTCTCGCTGTGTCGTGAAAGTTCTTCCATGGTGATGCCTTTTTCCCGGGCTGCTTTCAGATCAGCTTTGGCTTCTTTCTCTTTGTTGTCCTTCAGCAACAACTCTATCTTTTTTGCGGTCAGTTTCGGGTCCAGGGGTTTGGCTTCCAGGCCTTTTTCCACCAATTGAATGGCCTTTTGGTTGTTGCCCAACCTGCTGTAGGCATCCACTTTGGAGATGTATTTTGTGGAGTTGAACTGGTGGGTGGGTTGCGGTTCAATTTCTTTGATGATGCCCTCCTGCAACTGGATTTCCTTTCGGGTCTTTTCCAGATCGGTTTTTGCCTTCGGGGCCAACTCCGGGGAGATTTTCACGACCTTTTCCAAATCCACTTCTGCCCTTGACAACTGTTCGGAAGACTGGTAGGCTTTTGCCCTTGCGTACAGAACAGCCGGGTCCTCCTTTTGACCGATGGCGGCAGAAAAGTCGTTGATGGCCTGCAGGTAGTTGCCGTCTTTCATCAACAGCATGCCACGGTTGTTGAGGGCCAGCCAGTTGGCAGGATCGGCGGCCAGCATGTCGTCATAGGCCTCCAGGGCTGCTTCCGTGTTTCCGGAACGGAGGTAGTTTTCAGCCAGGAGCATGGATTTGACCACCATTACCTGAGAATCCCCTGATTCAAAAGAAGACAGCAAACAGGCTGCGTTGTCATTTCTTCCCTCCATCATTTCATTGGAACCAATGGCCAGTAAGATGACCTCCTCCAGATCAGCCGTAAAAGTGCGGTCGCTGGCGATGTCAGAAAGTACTTTGACGGTATCGAACTGGCTTTCGCCCCACTCCAGCTTGCTCAGTTCCACCGCCAGCGGTCTGTCATCGGCAAATCGGTAGCGGGTTTTCAGGATATTTCTTCCTTCGGCAAATTCCGTTCGTCCCCAAAAGACCAGATCTGCGCCACAGCGTTTTGCGAAGCGACCGGCCTCATCGTAACTGAGCAATTTTACAGGCTCAAACTGCTCGTTGATCCTCACGGCGACGTCCAGTTTGCATTTGGCGCAAAATGATTCCAGCTTCTCGGCAAAAAGTCCTTCGGGCTGGCCCGCCTGCCGGTTCACTTTGTAAAAAGGCAATACCATGATCTTGAGCGCATTTCGACTGAACTCAGGGCAGCGTCCTTTTTGGCCACCGCCGGTCTTTCCGCCGTTCAACAAATCAGGTTTCAACAGAAAAACAAGCACCACTGCAAGGGGAAGCAACAATGCCCAGAGCCATGCTTTTTTGCGCTTTGCCTTTTCTTTCCCTGCTGTCAGAACTTCTGGTTCCAGCTCGTCGTTCTCAAAAAATTCCAGAACCGTGAGCAGGCGGTCGTTGGCTTTGTTGTAGTTCAGTTGTGCATTGTCGAAGCTGACAATTCCTTTTGATTCGTCGCTTTTGGTTTTGTTGTACAATGCACCAATGGAGAGCACCTCCCTGAGCAGTATCCTGAAGGCAGGTTTACCGGACCACTCGTGCTCAAGGAGGTCAAGCGCTTCACCGGTTTGCGCTTCGGAGATCAGTTCACGGACAGTATCGAGCAATTGCTGTTTGTTCATAGCAAATTTTAAGGGCCTGCAAATTAGAAAAAATCTGTATTCGTCCTTACATCAGCGCTGCTGTCGGGTTTGGTACATTTGTGGCCGAAGGATGTTAATCCCGCACTGAAGTTGTGAACATGCCGTTAGTGAGACCAAACATTATCAGATGAAGCTACCTGCACCTTTCAGCCCATTTTGTTTTCTGTTTTTTTTCGTCGCAATGACCGGGGTAGCCATTGGCCAGAAGTACAGCAACGAATTTCTGTCCATCGGTGTCAGTGCCCGCGCCCAGGCCATGGGCAATGCCGTCATCGCCAGCACGGAGGATGTGACCAGCGGCTACTGGAACCCCGCCGGCCTGGCCAACATGGACTCTACCGACGGCCTCCAACTGGGCGCCATGCATGCAGAGTGGTTTGCCGGCGTTGGCAAATTCGACTACCTGGGCATCACCATTCCCTTTGCAACCGGCAACCGCAGGCTGGGCTTGTCCATGATCCGGTTCGGCATTGACGACATCCCGAACACCCTCAGCCTTTTCGAAGATGACGGCACCGTCAACTACGACAACATCGTATCCTTCTCAGCTGCTGATTACGCCATCCTCGGCAGCTATGCCCAAAAGTGGAAAACAAAAAAAGGCAAGGAATTCAATGTCGGCGGCAACGTGAAAATCGTCAGGCGGGTCATCGGCACCTTCGCCAATTCATGGGGCTTTGGTTTTGACCTGGGCCTCCAATGGAAAAGCGGCCCCTGGCTGCTGGCCGCCACCGGCAGGGACATCACCTCCACCTTCAACGCCTGGCACGTGACTTTTACGGATGATGAGAAGGCCGTTCTGCTGGCTACCGGCAACGAGCTGCCCGACATCAATTCCCTGGAGGTCACCAGGCCTCAAATCGTATTGGGCGCAGCCCGAATGTTCAACTTCAGGGACTTCAGCCTGCTGGCTGAATTGAACGCCCTCGCCACCACCGACGGAAAGCGGAACACCCTCATTTCCGGCGACCCCGTCAGCATTGATCCGGGGTTTGGAATGGAGGTCAACTACCAGGATTTCCTGTTTCTCAGAGCAGGCATCAACCAGTTGCAGCAGGAAGCTGATTTCGACGGCCAAAAACGCTACATCTCGCGCCCTTCCGTCGGCGTTGGCATGCAAATCTACAGCCTTAGGGTTGATTATGCTTTTACCGATCTGGGGGATTCCCAAAACCGCTATTCGCACATCGTTTCCCTCCGGCTGGATTTGAAACCAAGGAAAAAATGACAGTTGACAAAAGGCATTTTACTGTGCTTCAGGAGCTTGCCTTTTATGCCAGATTGTCAAGGATATTTTTAACATCTGGCAGGCTTTTTTCTTTTTCAGAAACCCCTTACCTTGCCATCGCAACGACGACCAGAAGTGGCCGTTGACAAAAGAAAATACCGCACAAGTACATCCTTAATGTTTTGACTCAACACTACTAAAGTTAAGGTATGATTTGGAGTGCGACTAGGGCGGGCCCCAGCCGTTGACTTGTCCGGTTCTTTTCCGTATCCAATCCCTTGGTGCGCAAAAGACAAGGGGATTACCGAAATCACTCCGACAGCCTTATTCCTGTATCTAAAGGGGTCTAAAACGCCTCACGTACTTGTGTGGTTTTTCTTTTTAGCCCTCGCCTGCCGGCCTTTTTTCGCTCGTCTTGTTTCCTTCCCGTTTGGTGGAAATATTCCCATCCAAAGCACTTCTCTTCTTAATTTTCGAGCCTCATCAATCATACTCACAAACAACATCAGCAATGGAACCACTCATTATTGTAGCCGTCTTAGCCTTGTACCTCTTATACACCGGACTGTTCACCGTAAAACAGCAGACTGCCGCTGTCATCCAACGATTTGGCAAGTTCCACAGCATCCGGAACCCGGGCCTGCAATTCAAATTCCCTGTCATTGACACCATTGCCGGAAGGATCAACCTGAAGATTCAGCAACTGGATGTGCACGTTGAGACGAAAACGAAAGACAATGTATTTGTCGGAATGAAAGTCTCTGTCCAATACCGCATCCTCGAAGAGGCGATCTACGACGCCTTTTACAAGTTGCAGAACCCAACCGAGCAGATCACTTCCTACGTTTTCGATGTCGTTCGTGCTGAAGTTCCGAAAATGAAACTGGACGATGTTTTTGAAAGGAAAGATGACATCGCCCTGGCCATTCTGAGGGAACTTGAAGAGGCCATGAACGAATACGGTTATGGCATCATCAAGGCCCTGGTAACGGATATTGATCCGGACCAGGAAGTGAAAGCCGCCATGAACCACATCAACGCCTCCGAACGCCGCAAGATCGCAGCCGAATACGAAGGCGAAGCCGAGAAGATCCGAATCGTGGCCAAAGCAAAAGCCGAAGCCGAAAGCAAACGCCTGCAAGGACAGGGAATCGCCGACCAGCGCCGTGAAATTGCCAAAGGCCTGGAAGACAGCGTCAGAATGCTCGACGGCGTCGGTATCAACTCACAGGAGGCTTCTGCCCTCATCGTCGTAACACAACACTACGATACGCTCCAGTCTCTCGGAGAAAAATCCAACTCCACCCTGATCCTGCTTCCAAATGCACCCAACGCCGCTGCCGACATGCTTTCTCAAATGGTCACCTCCTTTGTGGCCTCACAGGAGATGGTCAGCTCCAGCCAAAAGAAGATCACAGGAAACGGACATTGATTGAGGAACTGAGGAATTGAGGAACTGAGGAAC
>JALWSS010000008.1 GCA_026993525.1 Saprospiraceae bacterium | reverse complement strand
TTGGCGTTTTTGACGGCCTTCAGGGCGTTGATGCGGCCATAGCCGTAAAAAGGGCTGTGGCCTTTGGCGTCGTAGTTACCCATTTCTTCGTCAATGCGGTCGCAGGAGTGCCGGATGAGTGTTTTTACCTGTTGCCAGCTCAGGTCCGGGTTGACGCTGAGCATCAGCGCTGCAACGCCCGCCACACCGGGGCAGGCGCTGGACGTTCCGCCGAAGGTGGCCGTGTAATTCCCTTCCATATCGCCCAGGATGCTCTCGGCGTTCACGGTGCCGAAATTGTAACCTTTGGTACCCTGGCGGTCGGTGGTCCAGATGCCGGGGTCAACGGTTTGGGATGGTTGAACTCCGGCATTTCGAAATCGCTGCTCGGGAAGCAGCACCAAACCGCCTCGCCAAAATCGGAGTACACACTGCGCTTGCCCCGGTCGTTGCAGGCGGCCACGGCTATCACCTTCGGAAAACTGGCGTACTCGTCGAATTTCACGTCCTCGTTGCCGTTGCCGGCGGCCCAGGTGATGACGCAGCCCTTGCCACCCCGGCCGTTTTTGATGGCGTATTCAATGGCTGCCCGCGCCGAATCCGGCAGGCGGGACTGTGAGAAGTGCATGGGGTCGTTGGGGTTCCACCAGGCGCCGTCTTCCGGGCCCCACGAACAGGAGATGACATCGGCGCCCTGGTCGGCAGCCCATTGAAAGGCCTTGGCTTCGGAGATGGAACCAATACTGCCCACCCGAATGGGCATCAGGCGTGCGGCGGGGGCCACCCCCCAGGCCTTGCCCGTGCCATTGGCGCAGGCCACCCCCGCACAGGCGGTGCCGTGTCGCTCGGCCGGGTGTTTGGGCCGGGCGTCGTCGGAATTGAGGATGGTATCGCGGGGTGCCACCACCTTGTCGGGCCCGCTGAAATCGGGGTGGTCCACATCCACGCCGTCGTCCAGCACGGCGATGGTGATGCCTTCGCCCTTCGTCAATGCCCAGGCGGCTTCCACATTGGCGTGCTGGTTCACCGTCATACCGTTGATGACGGTCTGCTTCAGGTGCCATTGCATGGGGTGCACAAATTTGTGTTTGCGCTCCCGCACCAGCTCAGGGTGGCAGCACTGCACCTCCGGCAGGGCCAGCAGTTGCGCAGCGAGTTCAAAAACCCTGAGACCAATGCTTTCATGTGCTTCCACAAACCAGGCGTTGGGTGCAAAGCTCAGGCCCTCTTTCACCTTCAGCCCTCTTTCTTTCATGATCGCTTCGCAACGGCGGGCCGGCAGCTCCGGATCGAATTGCAGGTACAGGTTTTCGGTGTAAACGACAATGGCCCCCGTGGCAGGGTCTTTCAATACCCTGCCGGCAAAGCGGATGCTTTCTTCTTTTTTCAGGGTGCGACGGATGGCATTGCGCTGCCCTTCCGGACTCCGCTCAGCCGTTGGCAGGCATTTGTAAACCGTGACATTGGCCTCCGGAAAAGCCGACACCGGTACCAGCGCCGGCAACAAGGCCCGGGCCGTACCCGACATGCTCAATTGTGAAAGCGGTGCGGCCTCCCTGGTCCGGATCACCACCAGGTCTTTGGCCTCTACGAGTTGAAATTTCTGTCCCTGCTTGCCGCCATAAGTGTATGCATACATGGTTTTCCTGGTTTGTGGGTGAATGGTTACCGCTCAAATTTAGCAATTGGTGGCGCTTTTTTCAGGGCAGGTCACTGCGAGCTTGCAACTTTCAGTTGCGGCCCCGATTGCGAACGCTGGCAGTGGTTCCGAACCCTGCCAGCGTTGGGCGCCCAAAAACCTTCCGGACGCAGCTTCGGGAAAAACCTCCCAATCCCGAGAGACAAGCCCAGGACCAAAAACCCCAAAGAAAAACCTCCGTGTGAGGCAAGGGTTAAGGACAGGGGCCGACAAAGACCCGCACCGGGGTGGCATTTACCGAAGGAAAAGGATAAATTTGGCCAGGTGATATTCCTCAAAAAATTTCTGCGCATGCATATTTCGATGAAAATACAGCGCCAGGGCCAGACCGAACAACAAATGGCCGATGCCAACGAAACCACCCTGGCCGGCATCGCCGATGCAGGCGACTACTACGCCTCTGCCCAGGCCCAAAACCTGCTCAATGAGTACAAGGGCTACAGCTACCAGCCGGCCATTATTCTGCCGGGAAGCGGCCAGCAGGGACTGAAACTGCCGGAGGAGGTGACCATACAACAGGCGGAAGGGCTGCAACTGAGAGCCGTGCCGAACCCTGCCAGGGATTTTGTGGATGTGCATTACCGCCTCGACAAAAGCTACCCGAGTACCCGGGCCATCCTGACAGACCTGTCTGGCAAGGTGTTGCAGGGCATTGCATTGCCTGACAAGTCCGGTGTGCAGCACCTCGATGTCTCCAAACTGGAACAAGGCGTTTACCTCATCGCCCTCG
>JALWSS010000007.1 GCA_026993525.1 Saprospiraceae bacterium | reverse complement strand
TTATTGCCCTGGCTGTCGTATTCCGGGACGAAGATTTTGCGGGGAGGGGTAACGCTGGACTTGATGTACACCAGGGTGCCCACCTTGATGCGCTCCATGGCCGGCCGGTCGGCACAGGCCAGCAGTTTTTCATCCACCTTCTTTTTGGCCTGGGCATAGTAGCGGTCGTAATCTGCTTCGGGAATGTCAACGCCTCTGTCGGCTTTGAGGTCGAGGCGGTACTTGAGCAGGTCCGGCTGGCTGGGGTGGTAGAAATAGTTGACCAGGGCCTCCAGTTTAATGGTTCTGAGCTCCGTTTTTTTACCGGTTTTGACGGTCTTTTTAAAGGTTACCGGTTCTCCGCTTTCATCCAGGATGTAAAACTCTTCCCAGATCTTCAGCAGGTCGGCGATGGCGAAGCGCTTGCGGGCATAGCCACTGGAAGGTCTTGGCCGGATGATGTCCACCGGGTCTTGCTCCGGCCGGAAGCGAATCTCGATGCCCAGTTCGTTTCGGGCGCGGATGGCCAGGTTTTCCAGATCGGCAAATGAGCTGTTGGGGTCGGCACCGGCATCCACGGCGATGATGAGCCGGCATTGGCGACGCAGCAGCTCATACACCGCTAGGTTTTCGATGTGGCCGCCGTCGGAAATGTTGAGCTTGCGGTTGGTGGTGCCGATGTTGGAGAGCAGCTCTTTGAAAAAATAGCCGGGCCACCAGACCAGGTGCCCGAGCCATTTTCGTGGCTGCACTTCGGGGTTGTTGGCCCAGAAGCCGAGGCGGGCGTTGAACAGCGTCATCAGGATGCTGAGCATCTTGCTGGAATAAATGCCCATGCCCGGATTGACGGCCGCCGCTGAAATGGTGAGTGCTGCCGGCAGGGTCATCTCCCGGTAGCCGGGGGCCTCCGGTGTTTTGACGTATTTGCTCAGCTTGGACCCACAGTACATGGGCGACAGCAGAAAGTAATCGCTGGCCTTGGCACCTTTGAATTTATCCTTGCCGCCGGGGTTTTGCAGGTTGAGGCAGGTGTTGATGAGCGGGTAGGGGGCGAGGTACCGGCTCCGGTCTTCGTTTTTACCGAAGGAAAAAACATCTCTGAGCAGGAGGTTTTTGTAGCTGCCACCGGTGTGCGCCAGAAAAGCGTTGGCCAGTTGGTTGCGATAGTAGCGGTGAAAGCTCAACGCATTGGGATTCAGGATGAACCCCGCAGCCAGCAATCCTGCCGCCAGCAACAGCATTCGCCAGGCGTCGTTGCCCACCCAGGGGGTGTTCACCTCGTAAGTCACTCCCGCAACCACCAACAGAAAGGCGATGGCCAGCGTGGCGATGACCGTCTCAATCCTGGTAAAGGTCTTCGAAATTGTCAGGTCGAAAACCCGGGCCACATTCAGCAGCAGGTGTGCCAGCATCACCGAGCCGAGGGTCCACAGCACCGGGCTGAGCACATCCATTACCACATTGCCCGGATAGTTGAGGTTCAGCAAAAAGTCTTCGTTTTGGAAAATGGGAACGGAGGTGGCGACCTTGAAAATGAGGTAAACTGCTACCACCGCTGCCGCCGGCCCCAGCAGGCTCATGATCCAGCTGATGACAAAACCCATGATGAGCAATAGCGTGTTCCACAATTTTATGAAGGTCCCCTGCCCGGGGATCAGGTAGTTGCCGTGGCGGCGCAGGTATCGGATTTTTTCTTCGTCAAAAAGTTCGTCGTAGCCGTTCTTTTCCTTGATGGTGGTTTGCAGGTAGGCTCCCGTGTAACCCCCACCGGAAACGGTGGAAATGTAATCCGCCTTCTCGAGCAGCTTGAACAAGTTGAGCGTGCGCAGAAAACCGAGGTTGATGGTAGCGGAGCGAATGCCTCCCCCGGAAAGGGCCAATCCAAACCGGTTTTTGTCAAAATCGGCTGCCGCTTCCTCGCCGAAAAGCTTTTTGCGGCGCTTTTTCAAGGCCTCGAATTCATCGTTGAGGACCTGCTCCAGTTTGTAGGTTTTCATGGTTGTACAGATTTTCTTTGAGTGGACCGTATCAGACGGGGAAGGTAGCGTTTTTTTGAGGGAGTAGGGAGTAGGGAGTAGGGAGTAGGGAGTAGGGAGTAGGGAGTAGGGAGTAGGGTGTAGGGTGTAGGGAGTAGGGTGTAGGGTGTAGGGTGTAGGGTTTGGAGGAGCTAGCCCCTTTCATCCCTCCCCCGATGGCTATCGGGGCATCTCTCATTCCTGAGTAGGGAGTAGGGAGTAGGGAGTAGGGAGTAGGGAGTAGGGTTTAGGGTGTAGGGTTTGGAGGAGCTATCCCCTTTCATCCCTCATTCCTCATCTCTCATTCCTGAGTAGGGTGTAGGGTGTAGGGAGTAGGGAGTAGGGAGTAGGGTGTAGGGTTTAGGGAGTAGGGTGTAGGGTGTAGGGTTTGGAGGAGCTAGCCCCTTTCATCCCTCCCCCGATGGCTATCGGGGCATCTCTCATTCCTGAGTAGGGAGTAGCCTGTCCGGCCCGTCTGGCCGCCGGACAGGCTGGCGCCAGGCCAGACGGGGGAGTAGGGAGTAGGGAGTAGGGAGTAGGGAGTAGGGAGTAGGGTGTAGGGTGTAGGGTGTAGGGTTTGGAGGAGCTATCCCCTTTCATCCCTCCCCCGATGGCTATCGGGGCATCTCTCATTCCTGAGTAGGGTGTAGCCTGTCCGTCTGGCGCCAGGCCAGACGGGGGAGTAGGGAGTAGGGAGTAGGGTTTGGAGGAGCTAGCCCCTTTCATCCCTCATTCCTCATCTCTCATCCCTCATTCCTCATCTCTCATCCCTCATCCCTCATCCCTCATCCCTCATCCCTCATCCCTGTTCAGTCTTCATTAAGGAATTTCTGCCAGGCAATTTGAGTTGGGGCTGCCCGTTTTGAGGCCGGTGAAATTTGGAGTTATTCTTGCAAACGAAAGGCAGTTATACCGTTTGGTTGACAAAATTCCCGCTTTTAACTACCAAATCTCCTTTTAAGTTCGGTTCATTCTCTATTATTGCATGCGGAACAATCGAGTGCTGAAAGAACAATCGTCCGCAGCACGGTATTTTTAAAAGCTTTTCAGATGAAATTCAAACATTTACTCTTTTACCTGTTATTGTTTGTCGGTATTGGTGCTTCTGCCCAGGACATACACTTCTCGCAGTTTTACCTTTCTCCGCTCAACCTCAACCCCGCCATGACCGGGGTGATGAATTGCAACATCCGCCTGGTGGGCAACTACCGCAACCAATGGGCGAGTGTGTTGAAAGACAATGCCTACTCAACTTATTCATTTTCATACGACCAGAAGATCCCCGTTGGCCGGTACGACTACTTCGGTATCGGAGGCACTTTCTGGGGCGACCGGGCCGGTGAGGCTGATTTTGCCACCGTTACCGGAAAACTTTCCGCTTCTTATGCCAAACGCATGGCCGGCAGCCGCAAAGAGGCCCACTACCTCGTCTTCGGTGCCGAAGCCGGTGTTGCGCAGCGAAGCATAGACTTTTTGAAACTCCGCTGGGGTACCCAGCACGACGGTGAGGGTGGTTTCTGTGCCACCTGCCCTTCTTTTGAAGACACCAATTTCGACCAGGACAATTTTCTGTTTGCCGATTTGGCTGCCGGACTGATGTGGTTCTCCGTTTTTGACGAGAGCAACAGCCTCTATGTCGGCGGTGCTTTCCACCACCTCAACCGGGCCAACCAGTCTTTCAATTCTGAAAACAAGGATTTCATCTACAGCCGCTTCACTTTCCACGCCGGTGGTGAGTTTGAAATGACCAAACGCGTGGGCTTGCTGCCGGGCGTGATCGTGATGAAGCAAGGTCCTTCTTTCCAGGTGAACTCCGGTACCAGCCTCCGCTTCGTTCTGGGAGGCGGGCACGGGCGTTTCAACAACTACCAGGCTTTCCAGTTCGGAACCTGGGTGCGCGTTTCCAACAAGGTTGAGACCGGTATCCTGACCGATGCCGTGATCCTCTCCACCCGTTTCGATTACAACCAGTTCTCGCTGGGCTTCAGCTACGACGTAAACGTGTCTGCCCTGCAGCCTGCCAGCTCCAACAACGGCGCTTTCGAGTTCGCACTGGTCTATAAATTCTGCAACAACGAGCGCCGCGGCGTTTACTGCCCGCGCTTCTGATATCCTGCATTTTCATTCTGAAAACAGGTATAACGCCTGACCCTGTGACCGGGTGACTGATGTCGCCCGGTCATTTTTGTTCCGGCTGTCGCAAGTGTTTCAATTGATGGGGATCGTTCATGCATTCCCTTTGAAATGCCTATCTTCGGCCCCGGATTTTTACCGAAAGGGTCCGGCGCTTTTTACCCTGTTGGTTTCTCAAAAAAATGTAACGATCCGATTGCATCTGCCGCTACGGTGGCAGTGAATTTCCGGATACAAACCGTTGTAACCATGTTCGGAAGTGACAAAAAAGACAAAGCTATGAGCAAGACTACAAGCCAGGCCGGCACCGGCCATTCCCTCAACACCTTTGCCGCCGGCACTGAGATGGAGGGAAAGCTGAAAACCACCAGCGACATCCGCATTGACGGACACCTGAAAGGCGAGCTGCGTTGCGAAGCGAAGGTGATCATCGGACCAAAAGGAAGCATTGACGGAACGGTAAAATGCCAAAACGCCGTGGTCGAAGGCAAATTCAAAGGCACCCTGGAGGTGAAGGAGTTGCTGCACATCAAAGAAAGTGCAAATGTGACCGGCGATGTGCTGTACGGCAAGCTGGTGGTGCAGTCCGGAGCCGTGATCAGTGGTACCTACAACCTGCACGGTACTGGCGCCAACGGTCAGCCGGCATCTTCCAACCAAGCCAAAAAAGTTGTCGAAGCAGCCAAATAAAGATCCCAACCGGGAAGGCGGTGACTCTCCGGCAAGGAAGTCCATCAACTACATGCAGTATGCCGGCATGGCATTCCAGTTTGGGATATTGCTGGCCATCGGGGCTTTTGTCGGTCAAAAGCTGGATGCGTATTTTGACACCTCAAAGCCCTACCTCACTGCGCTGAGCATCATCGTTTTTCTTTTCTTTGCGCTTTATTTGGTCTTCAAGGATTTGCTGAGGCAACAGACTTAACTCAACAAGGAATGAACCGGAAAAGGTACATGGGGAGATTGAGCGTGCTGACAGCCGGTTTGCTGCTGGTTTGTTACCTGCTCAGCACCCGGTTGCCGGAGGTGTTTTTGTGGGATTTTTTGCTGCTGACCGTTGCACTCTTTTTTTTCCTTAGCACCGGCATTTTTTACATGGGTGCCAAAGCCGCCATGAGCAAGGATTCCAATGCCTTTACCCGGCTCATCATGGTTTTCACCTTCGGTAAATTGTTTTTATCGGCGCTGCTGGTGATCGGATGGGTAAAACTGAAAGCACCGGAGAACATGCTGTTCGTGGTGCCGTTTTTCGCCATTTACATCATCTACACCGTTTTTGAAACCAACACACTGACACACCTCGGAAAGATCAACGTGCGCTGACCACTGAAATGAGCAACATGCAAAAAGAACCATTTCACCTTCGGATAAACGACAAACACGACCGCTTCATCACCGAAGACCAGGCTTCAGAACTGGATATCGTCAGTCCGGAGCCCGGCGTGTACCACATCCTGAATGACGGCAAGCGCTACCTGGCCAGGCTCGAAAAGCTGGATTTTGCCGGCAAGACCATCCACCTTCGGGTCAATGAAATGCCCTACCGCATCCGCCTGTACGACCGTTTCGATGAGCTGGTGCGCAAAATGGGCCTCACCACCGCAGTGATCCACAAAGTCAGGGACATAAAAGCGCCCATGCCCGGCATGGTACTCGACATCATGGCAGCGCCCGGCCAGGAGGTGGTGCATGGAGACGTCCTGCTGGTGCTGGAGGCCATGAAGATGGAAAACGTCATCAAGTCGCCCGGAGAGGGCGTCATCAAAGCGATCAAAGTGGAAAAAGGGAAAGCCGTTGACAAAGGCGAAGTGCTGATAGAACTCGAATAAACCACGCTCCAAAACCGGGTTCCGGAACCTTTATAGCTAGAGCAACTTCTCTGTGGTCGAGCCAAAAAGTCTGTTAATGTTGAAATTGCATGGAAAATATGTTGGAGCTGAGAAATATAGATGAGGAGGTGCCCAACTCCTCTAACCTCTCTAAACTTCTCTAAACCTCTTTAACCACACTGTGAATCAAACATCATGACCCGTATTTTTCTTTTCATTGCCTGTACCTTCGGAATGACGGCTGTGATCTTCGGGGCCTTTGGTGCCCACAGCCTGGCCGAAGCCATTTCACCCGAACATCTGCACACCTGGCAAACGGGGGTGCAGTACCAGTTTTACCACACCTTTGCCATTTTCATCGCAGTCATCCTGGGCCGCCACCTCAACAAAAAGAAAATCCGCCTGGCCATCTGGTTCTTCATAGCGGGAGTGTTGCTCTTCAGTGGTTCGCTCTATCTGCTCAGCACCGCCGATCTGCTCGGCATTGCAGATTTCAACGGAGTGCTCGGCCCCCTCACCCCCATCGGAGGCTTGTGTTTCATCGCTGGGTGGGGCTTCCTGTTTTACGCCTGCAACGGTTACGTAAAGCGCCGTTGGTACAGAAAAGAGGACAAGGACATGGATGAGAATTGAGGCGGGTTTGGACCCGGTTCACCTGCCGTTCAGCTCCTGCAAAATGTAAGAGAACAAAATGCCCCGGTTGGCGCCGGCCCGGTCGCCATTGGCGTTGATCTGAAGGCCGCCTTCTTTCATGGTCTTGCCTGCGTGGTGCAGTGCCACCACCTTCCAGTCCTGGTTGAACACCGGTGAGCCACTGGAGCCCGGTTCCGTGTCGGCGGTGTAAAACAGCCGGTAACCCCAAGCCGACAGCACCTCATTGGCCGTCAGGGCGATCTGTTTGTCGTCGCCGTTGGGGTGCTGGATGATGTTCACCGGCTCACCAACGGTGGGCAGTGCGTCCGGTGCCAGTTCCAGAAAACCCCATTCTGCAAGGGGTGTCTGGTCATTCTCGTTCACTTTCACCTTCGTAAAATCGAGCGCTTCGTCGGTTGCGAAATCGGAGCTGTCAAAAGTATAGCGGTAGCGGGGTTTGCTTTGGCCGGCAGCATCCAGTTCAAAGTTGAACTCCACATAAGCGTTGGCAGTAATGGCGGCATCACCCAGCACGTGGTGGTTGGTGAACAGGTATCCACCTTCGGTAAGAAAGCCCGTGCCGGTGGCTCCATCCGGCAGCACCACCCGGCCCACACTTTTCGAGGCTTTGATGGCCTTTTCCAGCCAGGCGATGCGCACCAGGTGGCTCTTCTCACCCAACACTTTTTGAAAGGCGTCCTCATCCTGCACCAGGAAGTCCATGCCGGCGATGCCCTTCAGCATGTTCTTCAGCTTTATTTTCTTCGGAATGTCGTCGGCAATGTTGAGCAGGGCAAAACGGATTTGCGCCTTCACCATACCGTAGCGGTCGTAGGTGATGAGTCCCCGCTGCATGTCCTTCTCGATGGCTTTGAACCGGCCCTTTTGCATCACCAGGTCGTTCTCGATGCCGATGTCCAGCTTGTCGTCCAACTGTTCCAGGTATTCGAGGGCCTGTTCCAGTTCGTCTTCCTGAATGATCTCTTTCACCGCAGCGATGTAGCTGTCAAATGCTTTTTGCATAGCAAGATGTTTGTTCTCATTTTCCCGTGAAGGTAGTGAGAGTTGTTGAAATTGTTTAGGCACCTGCGGTGCGTTTAGTCCGCCTGGCGGCGGAGTTTAGCCTCCTTGGTCGGGTTTAGTCCGCCTGGCGGCGGAGTTTAGCCTCCTTTGTCGGGTTTAGTCCGCCTGGCGGCGGAGTTTAGATGGCTTCGCCATGTTTATGGCGGGGTAGCCCGATAATTTCGATTCCTCGATTCCTCCTCCGATGCCCCGGCACCCACATGCACGGCCTCATCCTGGCGGGAGAGGGCGCCCCGTTGATTCGTAACCCGCCCTCCTTTCTTTCGTCGAAACACTTGCAGCACAGCTGACCCGCTTTGGTTATTTTAGCCAAAACTTCTCTAAACCCCTCTAAACCCCTCTAAACTTCTCTAAACCTCCCGTCCCGAACTTGATTCGGGATCGGGATAAACTTCTCTAAACCTTTTCCCAACCATGTTCTCAAGCCTTTATCCCATCGCCTACCTCATCACCCTCGGAGCCCTTACCGGGTGGTTCTATTTCAGAGACAACGAGCAGAAAGCGCCCCTGTTCCGAAAAGTGTTTTTCGGGGCCCTGCTGGCCTATGCCATCTGTTGGCTGTTTGCTTCCGGCAGCTTTTCTTACAAATTCGCGGTATTGCTCCGGGAACTGGTGTTGCTGGCAATCCTGCCGTTTTTACTGAGCATGTTCCGCAAAGTCACCTGGGCCTACTTCGCCATTCTGGTGGTGTCCGTCATCAGCCTGAAGAAGTGGTATTTTCCGGAGTTGGGAAGCACCTTCCCGCAAGAGGTGCTCGCCGAAGCCGTACAGGTGGATGAAAGCGCCGAACTGCTCATAGAAGTGCGGGAGGGCCACAGCCTCAACGAGGTTCAGCCCATCCTGGACCGCTTCGGAATAACGGCGACACCCGCCTTTACCATGGCCCACCCCGAGGCCACCGACCTGGACGACTATTTCGCCCTGGATGTTCCTTCGGCAAATGCGGAGTTGTTGTACGAAGTGCGGGAAGTGCTCCGGGAGAACGAGGCCGTGGAATGGCTGGAGGCCAATGAAATGATCTTCGTAGGTCCGGAAGAGGCCACCACCGCCCGCACCACCCGCCGACGCTTCGGTTTCAACGACCCGGGCGTGACGCAGCTCTGGGGCTTTGAAGAAATGAAAGTGGGCGAAGTGGCCAAAGTGCTGGCCGGCACCGAACCGAAAAAACTGGCCCTCATCGCCATTCTGGACACCGGTGTGGATGCCGGCCACGAAGACCTGGCCGCCAATTTCGTCTCCACCAAATCCAGGTACGACATTGACCGCCGGGGACACGGTACCCACTGTGCGGGCATTGCGGCGGCCGTGTCCAACAACGGCGTGGGCATCGCCAGCTTCTCACCCAACAACAAACACGTGCGCATCACCAGCATCAAGGTGCTGAACGACAGCGGTTTCGGCTCCCAAAAGACCATCATCAACGGCATGCTGGAAGCCGCCGACCGCGGCGCCGACGTGATCAGCATGAGCCTGGGAGGCCCCAGCTCCGACCGCCAGCAACGGGCCTACCAGAAAGCCGTGGAGTACGCCAATAAAAAAGGCGCCATCGTGGTGGTGGCCGCCGGCAACTCCAACCGAAACGCCCGCAACTACGCCCCCGCCAACACCCCGGGCGTCATCACCGTGGCCGCCGTGGACACCCTGCTGAACCGGGCCTCCTTCAGCAATACCGTGGAAGACCTCAAGTGGGGCGTAGCTGCCCCCGGCGTGGCCATCTACTCCGCCATCCCCGGCAGCAAATACGGACTGAAAAGCGGTACCTCCATGGCCACCCCTTACGTGGCCGGACTGGTGGGCATCCTCAAAAGCCTCAAACCCTCCCTGACCACCGAACAGGTTTACAACATCCTGAACGACACAGGGAAGAAGCTCAAAACGGGGAAGAAAACGGGGAAACTGATTCAGGCGGGGGAAGCGGTGAGGAGAGGGGTGAAGGGGGGAGGGGTGAGGGATGAGGGGTGAGGGATGAGGGATGT
>JALWSS010000006.1 GCA_026993525.1 Saprospiraceae bacterium | reverse complement strand
CCCCCCCCCCCCCCCCTCACCCCCCACCCCTCCTCCCTCATCCCTCATCCCTACCCCCCCCTCACCTCTCCACCACAAACCGCTCCGTCTTCACCGGCAGGCCGTTTTGGAGCAGTTGGAGGAAGTACACGCCCGGGGGCCAGTGCCAGAGGGGCACGATGTAGGTGGCCTCGCCGGCCTGGGCTTCGAAGCGGTGCAGCTCATGGCCGGAGGTGTCGAAGATGCGGAAGCTGACCTCACGGGAGCTCTGCCCCGGCGCCGGCCGGTAGAAAAAGTTGAGGTAGTCACGGGCGGGATTGGGATAGAGCAGCAGGCTGCCCATTTCTTTGCTTTCTTCGGTGGCATCTACAAGCTGGCAGCCGGGCACCAGGCAGCCGAAGGAGTCCAGCTTCATCAGCCAGGCTTGCTGGGGGATGCTGTCCTGACCACTCCAGTCCCTGGCCTCACCGCAGATGATGATGCCGCCGTCAGGGGTGGTTTTTAGGTCATAAATATCATGGGTGAAAGCATCTGTGGAAATCACTGTGTACTCTCGAGCCCAAAGGCTATCGCCATCCGGTGAGACTTTGGCAATCCAACCTGCCCATCCCCATTTCAAATCATTTGGATTGTCATCTTTGATGGGGTGGACTCCAGCGACTATAAACCCCGATCCATTTTCAAGCTTTTCGATGTTTGACATTTTTGTTCCTGAAACCAACCTGCTTGCCTTGAACACCACCTCCCATTCGAGTTCTCTTTGAGGGTTGAGTTTGAAGACGGCTTTGTCGAAATAAACGACATTGACGCTGGGGCGCTGCTGTTCGTGACCGATGCCGGAGGCGATGACCAGACTGCCGTCTTCCAACAGCACCATGTCCCGGGCCGCATCCCGCAAACCCCAACTCCCGGGGCTCAGCCAGGTCCATTGGATTTGACCAGAGGTGTCAATTGCCAGCAGAAAACATTGAAAGCTGTAATCAGAATCTTCAATGTTGAGGCTGTGGCGCATGCCGCCTATGATGAAATAATTATCTGGAGTTGGAATTATACTTGTAGGTTCTTCTACCAGATCATTTCCCCAAGTTTTTGACCAAACGAATTCTCCAACAGAATCAATTTTTATAATATATGCATCCATGTCTTGAAAAGGGCCATTGGGCAAGGTTTGAATTATATTTGCAACGATGAAGCATTTGTCGATGGTTTTTTCGACAGCTTTGGCTTTAATAAAATTTTGTTGAGGAAAAAAGGGGTTTAAATATGTGTAATTAGAAATAATGTCTCCATTATTGTTTAGTTGTAGGATCAGTGCGCGATAAATTGAATCTGTTGTGTAACCGGGGAGGACAAAATTATTGCTATCAAGCTTTAGAAGATATTTGTACCATGTTTGAAAGGTTTTTTCTGTACTCGAATTGGCTTTAACTGTTAGCATTTGGCCCTCATAGCTCAATGATGCGAAGATGTTTCCAACGTTAAATGGGGGGATAGAATCGGCTATAACGCCTGAAGTGTAAACCAAAGTATCCTCAACATGGATGGCTGTTAGTACGGCTGCTGGAAAGCCAAAGTTTAGCCTGATATTGAAAGTGTTTTGTGAATAGGATTTGAAAGAAAAAAAGAGAAGCAATGTAATGTATAGATGTTTCATATTACGGCAAGCATAAAATAAAAACGCAGCCGGACGCCAATGGCATCCGGCTGCGCAGGTTAAAAAATTATTTCACGATCACGATCCGGGTGGTCAGCAGGCGTTGTCCATCGGCTTCGAGGGCGATGAGGTAAACGCCTTGTTCCAGTTTGGAGACATCGAGGCGCTGCACACCGGACTTGTCAGGCAACGCAATGCCCTGCAACACCTTGCCAGACAGGTCTGTCAGGATGGCCCGGGTACTCGGGTAGCTATTGTCGAGGCGGTAATGAACATCCACGAAATCCTTTGCAGGGTTCGGCACGGCTCTCAGTTGCAGCCCTTCCGCCTGCTGCAAGGTTACCTCCTCCGGCAGTTTCAGCCCCTGCTGACCACCCGAGGGCAGGATGATGGCCGGTTGGTAGCTGTAGCCTTTGTACTCATTGAGCAGGTTTTGGGCCTGGGCAGAGGCGTAGTAGTCGCCCGCATCGGCTATGCCGGCCAGGATGTTCTCGTTGGCATCGGCCATTTGTTGTTCGGTCTGGCCCTGGCGCTGTATTTTCATCGAAATATGCATGAGCAGTAAATTTTTGAGGAATATCACCTGGCCAAATTTATCCTTTTCCTTCGGTAAATGCTACCCCGGTGCGGGTCTTTGTCGGCCTCTGTCCTTAATCCTTGCCTTACACGGAGGTTTTCTTTGGGGTTTTTGGTCCCGGGCTTGTCTCTCGGGATTGGGAGGTTTTTCCCGAAGCTGCGTCCGGGAGGTTTTTGGGCGCCCAACGCTGGCAGGGTTCGGAAC
>JALWSS010000005.1 GCA_026993525.1 Saprospiraceae bacterium | reverse complement strand
CGGTGCAGGTGGCCGTGTTGCCGCTGTCGTCGGTGGCGGTGAGGGTCACGGTGTTGGCACCCACGTCAGAGCAGTCGAACTGGCTGGGCGACACGCTCAGGCTGAGCCCGCAGGCGTCGTTGCTGCCATCGTCAACATTGGAAGGATCTAGGCTGTAGTTGCCATCTGGATCCAGGTCCACGGTGAGGTCCTCGCAGCTGGCCGTGGGAGCGGTGTTGTCCTCTACGGTGACGGTGGCGCTGCAGGTGGCGGTGTTGCCGTTGTCATCGGTAACGGTCAGTGTGACGGTGTTGGCACCTGTGTCAGTGCAGTCGAAAGTGTATGGCGATACGCTCAGGTTGAGCCCGCAGGCGTCGTTGCTGCCATCGTCCACACTGGAAGGGTCAAGGGTGTAGCTGCCGTCGGGGTCCAGGTCCACGGTGATATCCTGGCACAGGGCCGTGGGAGCGGTGTTGTCCACCACGGTGACGGTGGCGGAGCAGGTGCTGCTGTTACCGTTGCCGTCGGTGGCGGTGAGGGTGACGGTGTTGGCACCGACATTGGCGCAGCCGAAGGAAGAAGGTGAAACGCTGGCTGGATTGACTGTGCCGCAATTGTCGCTGCTGCTGTCGTACACCTCACTGGGCTGGATGCTGGCCTGACCCTGTGAATTGAGGGTCACGCTGGTGTTTTTGCAGACTACCGACGGGGCTATGTTGTCCTCAACGGTGACCGTGGCCATACACAGCGCCGTGTTGCCATTGAGGTCAATGATCTGCAGGGTCACGCTGTTGGTGCCGATGTTGGAGCAATCGAAAGTGTCCGGTGTTACAAAGACCGCATAGGGATTGCCGCAGTTGTCGCTGCTGTTGGCTGCGTCGAAAACGTCGGCGGTGGTGATGCCGGCCTGTCCGTTGGCGTCCAGGCTGACGGTCGGATTGAGGCAGGCAGCGGTGGGGGCTTCGTTGTCTTCCACCGTTACGGTGGCGCTGCAGGTGGCAGTGTTGCCGTTCACATCGGTCACGGTGAGGGTGACGGTGTTGGAGCCCACGTTGGTGCAGCTGAAAGAAGCAGGGCTGACGCTCATGCTGTCAATGCCACAGTTGTCAGAGGAGCCATCGTTCACCAGGGCGGCTGTGATGCCGGTGTTGCCACTGTTGTCCAGTTCGACGGTAATATTCTGGCACGATGCATCCGGTGGAGAACTGTCTACCAGGCTGGGGTCATCCGTATCCACCAGGCCATCGCAGTCGTTGTCCTTGCCGTCGCAGATTTCGGTGGCGCCGGGGTGGATGTCTGGGTCGCTGTCGTCGCAGTCACCGTCACAGATGGTGTAGCCGTCGCCGTCGTTGTCTGATGACCCCTGGAACTCGTAGGCCCCCAGGTCAATGGTATCGTTGGTAACCCGGGTGTTGCCTGCCAGGTCTTCGGTGGTGCTGTTGGCGCTGTTGAGGCCGGCATTTATGGCAGGAGAGCATTGCTGCAGACTCAGGTCGCCGGCGGTGGTGGGGGCGCTGTTGTAATTTGGCTGGTTGACGAAGAGCGGGTCCACATTGCCATTTCCTCCGGGGCAGTTGGAGCAGCCGTTATAGCCTCCTTGTACGATGGAGTAGCTGAGGCTGGGTGTGGCGATGTCATTAAAGATTTCCGAAGAATTGCCCCAAAGGATGGTGTTGGTGAGGATGGGGCTGCTCATACCGCCATCTCCGTCGTTGTACATTCCTCCACCAAAGCTTGAGGAGTTTCCGGAGAAGGAACAGTTGGTCAGTGTCGGGCTGCTCGTTCCGACGGTGCCGTTGTTGTACATTCCTCCGCCATCGTTGTTTGCGCTGTTTCCGGAGAAGGAGCAGTTGGTCAGTGTCGGGCTACTCGTGCCGCCATCGCCGTAATTGTACATTCCTCCGCCATCGTTGTTTGCGTTGTTTCCGGAGAAAGAGCAGTTGGTCAGTGTCGGGCTACTCGTGCCGCCATCGCTGTAATTGTACATTCCTCCGCCATCGTTGTTTGCGGAGTTTCCGGAGAAGGAGCAGTTGGTCAACGTAGGGAGGCTCGTGACGTCCTGCCCATCGTTAAATATTCCTCCGCCGAATTTTGCGGAGTTGTCGGAGAAAGAGCAGTTGGTCAGCACAGGGCTGCTACTTCTTAAGTTGTAAATTCCTCCTCCACTGATGGTTGCGGAGTTGTCGGAGAAAGAGCAGTTGGTTATCACATGGCTGCTCTTATCGTTAAACATTCCTCCACCGTAAAATGCGGAGTTGTCGGAGAAAGAGCAGTTGGATACCGTCGGGCTACACTCATTGCCGTTGCCACTGCCATCATTGTACACCCCTCCACCACGGTCCTTTGGTGGGCTGCTGTTTGCATTTCCCTCTGTTACGGTAAAGCCATCCAGCACTGTGGCGGGGGTGATGATTCCATTGGCCGTAGTGCCGTCCATGTGTACCACGTGGTAGGCGTTGTCTGCATTGTTTCCAATGGTGCCCAGGTCGCCTGAGAGGATGGTTGCGTTGGCGGTCCAGTTGCGCTGCGAGCGCATGGTCTCGGTGCCGTTGAAACCGCCGTAAATTTTGATGCCATCCTTTTTGATGTAGAAGGTGTTGAAACGGCCGTTGGGGTTGCCATTCTTGTCGCGGGTCGGTTTGTAGGTGCCCTGTGCCACCCAAATCTCATCGCTGGAGGCGGCCGCATCTATGGCGTCTTGCAGATCGGTGTAGGCATCGGTCCAGGAGGAGCCATCGTTGGCACCCGTAGCAGATGCATCCACATAGATGATGGTGGCCGATGCAATTTGAATGGAAAGGAAAAAGGCGGATAGGGTTGAGAGGCATAGTGTGTACAAACTTTTCATGGTAGATGAGTTTACAGGTTTTGGTCAAATAGCTGAAAGCTTGTTCGAAAGGTGGAATTGTCAGTACCCAACTCTCAAGAGTTTGTCCGGAATTCCATTGTTGACCAACAACCTGCAAGATTCATCCTGCACTTCGTCAGAATCTTTTCCTATGCCTACGGGGAGATTGTCCACATTCCCAACAAATGTCCCCGAATGGGTCGGGGCAAATTATGCCTCGTTCAGAATATAATATGCTGGCTTTCGACAACACATAAAAATCCAAAAAAGCTCTAAGGAATTTGGAAAGGCAATGCCATCCAATCAATTCACCCGCCAAATATACGGGTAAGTATTGTTCTTTTTTGCAAAAAATGACTGAAAAATCCATCAATTTCACCTTATAATCCGCTGACCTTAATGGTTTTATCCCCCGTTTGTGGTAGATATTTTTGTTTATTTTAATGGGTGGACGTTTATGGACGACGGTGGATGTCCTTCAACAAGAAAAAGAGGAAACAAAAGCACAGCAGTTTTTTTGGGACAAAAATTACCGCCGTTTATACCCGACACCAAGTACACCCAAATCGAAGTAATTTGGGAAAATTTCAGCTTTGAACTTCAGCAGGGGTTGGGAGTTTGGGTCCCGGACTTGCTCCGGGATCGCCGCCCAAACCACTTCGTTTTGAGTACATTGCAGGGAGGAGATTGGATGTGAATCCAAAAAAAGGAGATGCTGACGGATTTTCCGCAAACCGTTTCGTGCCGGGTTAATTCATGTGGGTTCGTCACAACTTGTGCATCCGAAGCCGGACGGAGAATCCGTCTTCAGTACTTATTATCAGTTTGCCTTTGAGTTTTTTGGCCCTCATCCGGATATTTGAAATGCCCAGCCCAGTACTCAGTAATTCCCCGGTGTTCACCTGGCCGTTGTCGCTGATCTCCAAACGGCATTCATCCCGGAAATTGCCAAAAACCATCTTCACCCGGTCGGCGTCGGAATGCCTGGCCACGTTGTTTACTGCCTCTTTGAAAATGAAATACAGGTGCTGGCGGGTATCGGAGGGCAATTTTTGGTCGAGGTCCAGGGCTCCCAATTGAAACCTGTAACTGATCCCTTTGGCTGGCAATACTTCTTCGGCATATTCCCGCATGCGGTCCAGCAGGTTTTTTACAAGGTCGCGCCGGCTGTCAATGGACCAGACGAGGTCGCGCATTTTGGACACGGCTTCACGGCTCGTTTTCCGAAGGTAAGCCAGGGTTGCGCCATGGTCCTGTTCGGGGCTCATTTCCATCAGCTCAGCCTGCATGGCCAGGCCGGACAGCATGGAACCCACCTCATCGTGCAGGTCACTGGCTATTCTGGTCCGCATGCGCTCCATTTCCAGCAAGCGTTGCAGCCGGTACCTGCCAATGGAATACACAATGGCAAGAATCACAAAACCGATCAGCGACAAGAACCACCAGGTCTGGTAAAAGTGGGGCTTTATGAACACATCAACAGCAAGGTCTGCGGCACCCCATACGCCTTTGCTGTCGGCCCCTTTCACTTTGAAGGTGTATTTCCCCGGTGGCAGTTTGTTGTAGCGCATGCTGTTGCTGCTGCCAACGTAACTCCACTCGTCGTCCAGGCCTTCCATCCAAACGTAATAGTTGTTTTTGGCTGGCTTGAAATAATTTGGCAAGGTCCAGTAAAGCTGGAAATAATTGTACGAAGGCTGAACTGCCAGGCTGCTGGTATTTGAACTCAAATAATAATTTTCGATGGATTTTCCATGTGCCTCAATGGCTGTCAGTACCAGTTGCGGGTTACGGTTGTCGTTGATCACCACTGACGGATCAATGGCATTGACGCCGTTCATGCCACCGAACCACAATGTTCCATCGCGGGATTTGTACTGTGAAGTGTAATTGAATTCATTGTTGGTGAGGCCATCTTCTTCAAAATAATTCAGAATGGATTCATCCTCTTTTCTGACAACAGATATCCCATTGTAGGTGCTCACCCATATATTTCCGGAATTGTCTTCCAAAATACCGGTAATATTGTCATTTGCCAGCCCGTTTTTGGAATTCAGATATTGGATTTCGCCATTTTTTTCATTTAAAATATTCAGGCCTCCGCCAAAGGTTCCAACCCAAATCCGGCCATCTTCAGCAAGTTTTAAAGAAAGAACATGGTCATTGCTGAGCGGAGGTTTCGAATCAACCGCATACCGTGCAAGCAGCTCTCCGCTGAGGCTGATCTTCAACAAGCCCATTGACGATGTGCCCACCCAAACATTGCCATCCGCAGCCTGCGCAAACACCTCGGTGTCAACACCTTTGAAACCAGCCAGTTGGCCAGATTGCAGCGGTCTGACTTCATTGGTTGAAACCTGGTAAACTGAAAGCATATCCACCGTGCTACCCAACAGTAAATCGCCACCCGACAACATGGCTGCCGGATTGTGGGAAAACGAATTGGAGACCCCCTTCAGGGACCTGACCACCTCCAGTTCATAATTGTCCAGGTCCAACTTCATCAGGTTATCGGCAAGGGTCCAGGCTATATTTTCCGAGGTATCCGTGATGTAATGCCTGGCCCGGTCGAGCAGCAATGTATCCTTTAAAAAATCTCCGCTTATGCGACATTTTTCAAGTTTATCCGAAACGGGGTTGTATTTTGAAATACCCGATTCTGCACCCGACTCGCACTTGAAATAAATATTGCCATATTTATCCTCAAATATTCCCCGCATTGCGTTGCCCCATTCTTTGTCTGGCACCAGGAGGTAATTCTCAAACAGTTCTTTGTAAATGGGAATTTTGAGCACGCCGTTGTCAGTGGCCACCCACAACACATTGGCCTCATCTTCAAAGAGGGAGTGCAGTTCCGAGAATTGCAGGGCTGCATGGAGGGATTTGGAAAAATCCGACCAGTTTCCATCGCGGTAGCGGTACAATCCTTTTCTGGTTCCGATCCAATAGGCTCCGTAGCTGTCCTGCAGGAAATGGTAGGCCAGGTCGTCCAGTTCACCGGAAAACCCGGAAACGCGTTGGGCTGATTTATCATAGGTCCAAACCTTCCTTTCGCTTTTCGGAAAGACAAAAAGGCGGTCATTGTTGTCAAAATGAATGGGGGTGAAATACATTTTGGTACCAAACCAGGTGAAACTGTCAACGACAGTTTGCCGGAGCAGTTGACCTCCGGGTGTGTATTGCTGGATTCCTTTTGCGATGGTACTCCACCAGGCATTGCCGATGCTGTCAATGGCCAGTCCGTTGAACTCCCTTCTTATTCTGGGAACACGGGCTACCTGCGTCAATTCGTACAGGTCGGAATAGCCCAGGAATTGGGTATCCGCTGTTTCCCAACTGAGCCAGAAAATACCCCTGGCGGCTATTTTCAGGTGGTTGACATTGCCATTGATGCCCAGGCGCTCGCTCAGGTTTTGGACCTCATATTTTACAATATTGATTTGATAGAGTTGATGGTCAGCAATGACGAGCAGGAAGCTGTCGGGAAGAAAAAACAGGCTGTTGTCCAATACCCGGTCAGCCGGAAAATGGAAGTCTGCACCGGGTTTGTTGGAAAAGACCAAAAAATGGTAGCCGTCGTAACGGCAGATGCCCTGTTGGGTGCCGAACCACATCAAGCCCCGGGAGTCCTGTGTTATGGCTGTTACGTTGCGGAAGGGAAGGCCGTCATCGAGGGTGATGGCTTCGGCTTTGGGCAGGCGCTGGGCATTGTTTACCGAAGGAAAAAACAGCACAAAAAAGAACACCCACAAAGAAACAACTACATTCTTTAATGATAAGGGGTGGTACCTCGATGTATTGTCAGGCCTCAAATCGAAGGATTTAGCACACATCTCCGGCCGGGCAAATTAAGCAATTTCTTCACTGGTAAGCCATTGTCGGCCCAGGCAACGACAAATGGCCCTAACAAATCACTCCGGCACCGGTGCGCCGCATGCTCATGTGATAGGGATGAATTGCGAAAGCCCGTACCTTTGGCACCTATGATGCCTATCCCAATTGCAATTATCGAAGACGATCCGGTGGTCAGAAAAAGCCTGAGTACCTTCCTGGAAACGGATGCCGCATTCGCCCTCTCGTCCGTGGCCGGGTCGGTGGAAGAGTTTCTGGAAAACTGCGAGCTGTCGCTTAGGCAAAAACCTTCCATCATCCTGCTCGACATCCAACTGCCGGGGGTTTCAGGGATTGAAGGCATTCCGCTTATAAAAGAAAAACTCCCGGAAGTGCAGATCGTTACCCTCACCACTTTTGAGGAAAGCGAAAGGGTCTTTGCCGCACTGTGTGCCGGCGCCTGTTCCTACCTGTCGAAACGCAGCTCCTTAAAACAAATCAGGGAAGCACTTATCATTGTCAGCCGGGGCGGCTCCTACATGACTCCCAGCATAGCAAGAAAGGTGGTGGAGCACTTCACCGTTAAGCCAAAAGCACCTTCCACAGCACTCTCACCCCGCCAACAGCAAATCGTCAGTGCCCTGGTGGACGGGATGAGCTACAAAATGGTGGCTGATCACCTCGGCATCTCCATTGACACCGTTCGATCCCACATCAAAAAAATCTACCAGGTACTCGAAATCAACAGCAAAGGCGAACTGATCAAAAAGTCCCTGAAAGGGGAAATTTGATTTGGAGTAGGGAGTAGGGAGTAGGGAGTAGGGAGTAGGGAGTAGGGAGTAGAGTGTAGAGTGTAGGGTGTAGGGTGTAGAGTGTAGAGTGTAGGGTGTAGAGTTTGAAAGAGCTAGCCCCTTTCATCCCTCATCCCTCATCCCTCATCCCTCATCCCTGAATAGGGTGTAGAGTGTAGAGTTTGAAAGAGCTAGCCCCTTTCATCCCTCATCCCTCATCCCTCATCCCTCATCCCTGAATAGGGTGTAGGGTGTAGAGTTTGGGGGTAGGCTAGAATTGTCAGTTCTTCAATTCCTCAATTCCTCTCCCGACGAATGTCGGGATCGATTCCTCAATTCGAGTACAGTTCCATTATTCACCGCTGGATTCCTGCCTGAAAATCTTATACTTTTGCGCGCCTCCCGGACAGGGAGTTGAACGCTATTCATTTCCGACAATCAAAAATCTTCAAGAAATGGTTTTCGACCTCGATCTGATCAAGAAAGTATATGGCGATCTGCCTGCCAGGGTGGACGCTGCAAAAAAAATGCTGGGCCGCCCGATGACCCTGGCCGAAAAAATCCTATACAGCCACTTGCACCCTGAGTCACCCCTTCAGGAGTACAAGCGTGGCGTTGACTATGTGTACTTCGCCCCTGACCGCGTGGCCATGCAGGATGCCACCGCACAGATGGCCCTGTTGCAATTCGACACCTGTGGCCTGAATAGAACGGCAGTGCCTTCCACGGTGCATTGCGACCACCTCATCCTGGCCAAAGACGGTGCAGACAAGGACCTGCCCGAATCCATTGACCGCAACAAAGAAGTGTACGACTTTCTGGCTTCCATCAGCAACAAGTACGGCCTCGGCTTCTGGAAACCCGGCGCCGGTATCATTCACCAGATCGTCCTCGAAAACTACGCCTTCCCCGGCGGCATGATGGTGGGCACCGACAGCCACACCCCCAATGCCGGTGGCCTCGGAATGGTAGCCATTGGCGTTGGCGGTGCCGATGCCGTGGACGTGATGGCAGGCATGCCCTGGGAACTGAAAATGCCCAAACTCATCGGAGTGAAACTCACCGGAAAACTGAACGGCTGGACCTCGCCCAAAGACGTCATCCTCAAAGTGGCCGGCATTCTGACCGTAAAAGGAGGTACCGGAGCCATCGTCGAGTACTTTGGTGATGGTGCGCAGGCCCTCTCCTGCACCGGCAAAGGAACCATCTGCAACATGGGCGCCGAAATCGGAGCCACCACCTCCACCTTCGGTTATGACGAGTCCATGGGACGCTACCTGCGAGCCACCGGCCGCGAAGAAGTGGCCGCCCTGGCCGACAACATCTCTGAATACCTCACCGGGGACGCCGAGTGCTACGAAAACCCGGAACAATACTTCGACAGGGTCATCGAGATTGACCTTTCCACCCTGGAACCACACATCAACGGCCCCTACACCCCGGACCTGGCCTGGCCCATCAGCCGGTTTGCCAAGGCAGTGAAAGAAAACGACTATCCCCAAAAGCTGGAAGTGGGCCTCATCGGCTCCTGCACCAACTCCAGCTATGAAGACCTGGACCGCGCCGCCTCATTGGCGAAGCAAGCCGTTGAGAAGAAACTGAAAGTGAAGTCGGAATTCACCGTGACACCCGGTTCGGAGCAGATCCGCTATACCGTGGCCCGCGACGGCCAACTGGAAGCCTTCGAGAAAATGGGCGGCGTGGTACTGGCCAACGCCTGTGGCCCCTGTATCGGCCAATGGCAGCGCCACCACAACGACCCCAACCGCAAAAATTCCATCATCACTTCTTTCAACCGAAACTTCTCAAAGCGGAACGACGGCAACCCGGCTACCCACGCCTTTGTGGCCAGCCCCGAAATAGTAACGGCAATGGCCATCGCCGGCGACCTGACTTTCAACCCGCTGACCGACACCCTCGTTAACGAAGAAGGAAAGGAAGTGAAGCTGGACCCTCCCAAAGGTGTTGAACTGCCGCCAAAAGGCTTTGCCGTGGGCGACCCCGGCTACCAGCCACCCGCAAAAGACGGCAGCAAAGTGGAAGTAGTGATCAAACCCGGTTCCGAACGCCTGCAAAAACTGACGCCTTTTGAGCCCATCACACAGGAGCAACTCAAAGGCATGCGCCTGCTCATCAAGGCCAAGGGGAAATGCACCACCGACCACATCTCCATGGCAGGCCCCTGGCTCAAATACCGCGGCCACCTGGAAAACATCTCAAACAACTGCTGTATCGGCGCCATCAACTACTTCAACGACCAGGCGAAC
>JALWSS010000004.1 GCA_026993525.1 Saprospiraceae bacterium | reverse complement strand
TCTCTCGGGATTGAGACACGTCGTTGATTGTACTACAGATGGTTAAATATTCAATTATTAAACAATCATTCATCAACTTTCCGTCACAATTGGAAATACCACTTTTTGCAGTGGACTCAGGAATTGAACCTGTCCGGCCCATCTGGCCGCCGCCCGTCTGACCAGCCTGTCCGTCGGCCAGACGGGCCGGACAGGGACAGGCTGGCGCCCTGTCTAGCCGACAGGCAGGCCAGACGGGGAACTGAGGAATTGAGGAATGAGTCCACTGCAAAAACCCCAAATTCATTAATTCCGACGGAAATTTGAATGCTCACATGCCGGACGGAGTCCGGCTAGATGAGGCACCGGACGTCCCGAAGGATTTCGGGAGGCGCCAGCAACTACGCTGGTTCCGGACTCTGTCCGGGACCCCATCCTGTCGGACTCCGTCCGACTTATGTTCAGATGAAGTTACATCTTTCGACGAGGATATAACTTTTTGCAGTGGACTCAGGAATTGAGGAATTGAGCCAAACCGGCTATCATTCCAATGCCCCATCGTGCTCCCTCAACAATTCAACTCCCGAAAGCTTTCGGGATCAACAATTCAACAATTCAACAGCCTCAACAATTCAACAATCTCAAAAAAATCTACTGCAGCAGCCAATTGACCAGAAAGAACAGTACCAGCATGAGCCAAAGGCCATCCAGAAAATGCCAGTACATGCTGACCAGGCGGAGTTGAAGCCGTTTTTCCGGATCGGAGAAAAACAACAGACCGCCCATTTCCGAAGCCATCTGTTTTTTGAATTTGCGAAGAAAAAACCAGAGGAAAGGGATGCCCGCCAGAACGTGGGCAAAGTGCAACATGGAAAGCAAATAAAGGTAACCGGCTCCCTGCCCGCTTTTCAGGTCCAGGTTTTGAGAGAATAGCCAGGTCCAGGCAGCTACCTGCACCAGGAGGAACACCCAGGTAAGCCAGAAGGTCCGGGTCAGCGAATTTTTGAATGCCACCGGCTCATCGCTTTCAAATGCGGCTTTGGCTCGTTTCAGAAAATAACTGCAACCAAGCAAAACGGCAGTGCTGAGTAAAAACAACCAGGGCAAACGGATGGGCATCACTCCGTTTTCAACCCGGGTGTATATAAACGCCACCATGATACCGAAAAACAGCATCCCGATGGCCATCATCACAAAAACCAGCATGACGTTGTAGGGATGAAATGCCAGGTTTTCGTATTCGCTGTATCCTCTTCTGTCTTTGGTCTGGCTCATGGCTTTGTGTTCTTTCGCCTCCGGCAAAAATGCACCTAACAATTGAATTTCCTCCCGGCTGGCCGAAGGTAAAGAGCTTTTCTAACTTCGCCCCGACAGAACAGAAGCTACCGAACATGAAAAAATGCCGAGCTTGCCACAAACCCATCGCCGACGCCGCTGCCCGATGCCCCCATTGCGGCGCAGCCGTGATTGAAGAAACCCTCCTGTGCCCGGCCTGTGGTGAAGAAAACAGCTTGTACGCAAACGCCTGCACCAGGTGCGGCACCCGCTTTTTTGCAGCCGATCCGGAACCCGGGGCCGGACCAACTGAGGACATCTTCGGAAACTCCAACCTGGATGCCCTGCAAAGAGAAGTGGCCAACCGCTTTGAGCTGGCCTTCAAAAAACGGCTGGACGAAGAGCATGCACCCGTGCTGCACCCACGCTATTACGAACGCCTGCAACAGTCGGGCTTTCAGGGCAGCCTCGATTTCAGGATACAACAACTGGCCTCAGAAGTGGCAGGCCTGGGAGCTGATTTTCGCACCAAAGCGGTCAAACGCCTGTTGGGAAAAAACTTCGAAGAACTGCTCGACTATTTCATCATCCGCTTTTGCGCAGACCTGAACGAAACCAACTACCCCGAAGCCATCCTCCGCTACCACGGGAAGTCACCCAACCAGATTGACCTCCGGCAAATGATCCTCGACTACCTCGACCTCGACAACGAAGACCTCGCCTGGTACACCGATTTTGTGACCATGCCCCCCGCCAAATTGAAAAACGCCGCCGATAATTTCCTTTTCCCAAAAAAGGATGAAAAACTTTTCCTCATCTGCAACACGTCCATCCTCGGAAACTGCAAGCAGGGCTTTGCCATGACCTCAAAATGCCTGTACTGGAAAACCGAACTGGAACCCGCCCAAAGGGTCTTTTACCACAAACTGGAACAGGTGAAAAGGGATGACCATTGGATTACCATCAACGGCATTTTTTTTCACGCCACAAGCTCACTGAACCTGAAAATGATCAGGATTTTGAAAAGAGTAGGGAGGAGGGAGGAGGGAGGAGGGAGTAGGGAGTAGAGAGTAGGGTGTAGGGTGTAGAGTTGGGGGCGCTACCCCCGGAATTGACCTGTGTGCTTTTCATCCCTCATTCCTGAGTAGGGAGTAGAGAGTAGAGAGTAGAGAGTAG
>JALWSS010000003.1 GCA_026993525.1 Saprospiraceae bacterium | reverse complement strand
TGTCGATAAAGCGCAGGGGTACGTTCTTCGTGGCGCCATTCCGGTGTTTTGCGATCATGATTTCGGCAATGCCCTGGAGGGAATTTCCTTCCGCATCCTGCATGATCTGATAGTACTCGGGGCGATAGAGGAAGATGACCATATCCGCATCCTGTTCAATGGCCCCCGACTCCCTGAGGTCAGAGAGCTGCGGCCTTTTGTCGCCCCCCCTCGTTTCGACCGCCCTGCTAAGCTGGGAAAGTGCAATCACCGGCACATCAAGCTCCTTGGCAATGCTTTTCAATGACCGCGAAATCATGCTGATCTCCTGCTCACGATTGCTTCCTTTTCCTTCGGTATTGGTGCCGCTCATCAACTGCAGATAGTCAATTACGATCAACTGGATATCATGCTTGCTCTTGAGACGTCTGCATTTGGCCCTGAGTTCGAATATATTGAGGCCCGGGGTGTCGTCAATGAAAATGGGCGCTTCGGTGAGCTGATCCACTTTGGTCATCAATTGCGTCCATTCGAAAGGTTTCAGCGTTCCTTTTCTCAGTTTGTCCGATTCCAGTTCTGTTTCGGCAGAGATCAATCTGTTTACCAGCTGAAGTTTCGACATCTCAAGCGAAAAGAAAGCCACGGGCTTTTTGGCAAGTACGGCCGCGTTGCGGGCCAGGCTCAGGGTAAATGATGTTTTACCCATGGCCGGGCGGGCAGCCACAATGATAAGGTCCGACTTCTGCCATCCTCCGGTCACCCGGTCTATTTCATGAAATCCGGATGGTACACCGATAATACCGCCTTCCTGGTTTCTGATGTTTTCAATTTCCTTGATTGCCTTGGAAAGCAATGTGGTCATGCTCGCATAGGAGGTGTTCAGGTTTTGCTCGGTAATACCAAAAAGATTTTGCTCTGCTTTGTCCAGCAGTTCAAAAACATCTATCGTATCGTCATAGGCATCATGGATAATATTGGTAGAAATACTGATAAGCTCTCTTTGAATATATTTTTCAGAAATCAGCCGGGCATGGGTCTCGACATTGGCCGAAGAACCCACTTTGTTGGTGAGCTCGGTAAGGTAATAGGCCCCTCCGACACTTTCCAGTTTCCCGAGCAGTTTCAATTCCTCCGTTACGGTCAGAAGGTCCACCGGCTTCGATTTATTAAAGAGGCGTGTGATGGCCGAATAAATTTCTTTATGAGCATCCACATAGAAGGATTCCATCTTCAGGATCTCAATGACCGTGGCCACAGCATCCCTGTCGATAAGCATGGCGCCCAACACCGCTTCTTCCAGCTCCGTTGCCTGCGGAGGCACTTTGCCAAAGACAAACTGAGACAGATCCGCATTCTTTTGATACCTTCTTTGATCCTTGTCTCTTGTGTTCTTTGAATATTTGGGTGATTCGGTCATCTTATGTTGAAATGTTGAATGGGCTAAGGAGTACCAAACTTAGGATATCTCCATTTCCCAATAAAGTTTTTGCCCTGAAAAAGAAGTTCAATATTTATGCACCGCTTTTTTGTTAAAACAAACAATTTCCACTACTTAAAATAACGATTATTCCTCATTATCCACAGCTTTTGACTACTTAATAACAAACAGGCCAATTGGTTGATAAATCAGTGCTTTCAGTTGACAAGCTATGTGGATTGTTAATAATTATTGTGGAATGTTGGTGATGTTAATATGTTGAAAATCAAGTGAAGGCATTGATACCTGTAATATCCAGACCGGTAATAAGCAAGTGAATTTCGTGGGTTCCCTCATAGGTATACACACTCTCCAGATTCATCATATGCCGCATGATCGAATACTCGCCAACGATTCCCATACCCCCGAGAATGCCTCTTGCCGTACCGGCAATATTGCGGGCCATCTCGACATTGTTCCGCTTGGCCATTGAAATCTGGGCCGGGGTTGCACGTCCTTCATTTTTAAGAGTGCCTAACCTCCAGTTTAAGAGTTGTGCCTTTGTGATCTCTGTAATCATCTCTGCAAGCTTCTTTTGGGTCAGCTGAAATCCGGCAATGGGCTTTCCAAACTGCTTCCTTTCCTTCGAGTAGCGCAAAGCCGTATCATAACAATCCATAGCCGCACCAACAGCACCCCAAGCAATCCCGTAACGCGCGGATGACAAACAGGTAAGAGGTCCTTTCAGCCCCCTGATATCAGGGAAAATGTTTTCCTTCGGGATTTTGACATCTTCAAATACCAATTCGCCTGTATCCGATGTACGCAAGGACCACTTCCCTTCTATCTTAGGCGTGCTAAAACCATCCATCCCCCGTTCCACAATCATGCCCCTTATATCATCATTCTCATCTTTTGCCCACACAACGGCTATGTCAGCAAAAGGCGAATTGCTAATCCACATCTTTGTCCCGTTCAAGAGGTAATAGTCACCCTTATCAACGATTCTGCTGGTCATTCCTCCCGGGTTGGACCCATGATCCGGC
>JALWSS010000002.1 GCA_026993525.1 Saprospiraceae bacterium | reverse complement strand
CCTCTAAACCCCTCTAACCCCCTCTAAACCCCTCTAAACTCCTCAAAACGATTTCAACGAGGATCACCAAAAAAAGTTAGGGGTGTGGGAGAGAAGCTGCTGGCACTATATTTGGGCTCCATCAATACATCTTCGCTCCAGTATTCTCCCCTCCCCCACGCTTTTTTTTGAAGCCTGAGATTCTCCCTTTTCATACATTCTGGTCCGGCATTTCCGGAACGCAAAAACAAAAACAAATGATCCCATGTTAGCCGCCGTACTTTACATACTGATGGGTTTCAATCTGGCGAGCATTTACGTGGAACGGACAAATGCGATTTACAAAGACGTTCGTTTCTGGCTGATACTTTGCTCACTGGCCATGCTGGTCTATCTGACCATAAAATGTTGCAGGACAGCCTGAAATCAAATCACTTTGAGGCTCATATCAAGGCTTTGAGCCGAATGGGTTACCGCACCCACACTGATGTAATCAACGCCGGTTTGGGCCACCGCCCGCACATTGTGGATGGTGATTCCTCCGGAGGCTTCCGTCTCAAATCGCCCGTCAACGAAGGCCACGCCTTCGGCAAGCAGCGGTATTTCGAAATTGTCGAACATGATGCGGGTCACCTTACCCACCTCCAGCACATCGGCCAGTTCCATCAGGTTTTTCACCTCTACCGTCACTCCCAGATTCAGGCCTTTGGATTCCTGATAAGCAGCCACCTTTTCAATGGCCTGTTTCACCCCGCCACAGGCCTTGATGTGGTTGTCTTTGATCATAAACCAGTTTGAAAGACTGTCGCGGTAGTTGTGGCAGCCACCGAGGCGCACCGCCCATTTTTCGAGGAAACGGAGCAGCGGCGTGGTTTTGCGGGTGTCGAGAATTTTGACGGGGAGGTCTTCCACCTCGAAAAGGAAATGATTGGCGAGGGTGGCAATGCCGCTGAGGTGCTGCATCAGGTTCAGTGTCACCCGCTCGGCCAGCAGCAGGGCCCGGGTGTTGGCTTCCACGGTGAAGGCGATATGGCCAAAGCTGGCGTGGTCACCGTCGTTCATCCGTTTTTCGAACCTGCATTTGGGGTCCACTTTATTGAAGATGAACTCAGCCAGAGCAATACCGGCTATCACCCCTGCATCTTTCACCAGCAGGCGGGCGGTGCTTCGGCTGTCGGCAGGGATACAGGCCAGGGAAGTGATGTCGCCCTGTGGAGCATCTTCTTCAAGTGCCCGTTCGACAAAAACATCAAATTTCTTCAGAAAATCGTCGTCCAATTGGTTCATGGTCAAGGCAGTTTCTTTTTGGTTGGTGCTCAAGATCGGCATTGTGGTTTAAATAGTGCAATTTCCGCTATGTTTTGGCCTTGTCAGTTTTTTTTCTGACGTGAAAGTTCAAGATATTGCCCATGTGGTAACAGGTCCGGCACCGGGGTTCGTAACGGTCTTTTTCACCCAGCACCACGGTGTCATTTTCATCAGTAAGCCGGTAGGAATGGGTGGCCAGGTTGCCGCAATGCGGGCAGATGGCGTGTACCTTGGTGATGTATTCCGCCACGGCCAACAGGTCCGGCATTGGCCCGAAGGGCCTACCGCGAAAATCCATGTCGAGTCCGGCCACGATGATTCGTTTGCCTTTCAGTGCCAGGGCCTGGCAGATTTCCGGCAATTGCCTGTCAAAGAATTGTGCTTCGTCAATGCCCACCACGCTGATGTTGTCGGTGAGTTCCAGCAGGATGGAGGAGTGCTCGATGGGCACCGCTACGATGGAGTTGGCATCGTGCGAAACGACCTTTTTTTCGTCGTAACGCTTGTCCAGTTGCGGTTTGAATATCTCCACTTTCTGGTTGGCGATCTTCGCCCTCTTCAGCCGCCGGATCAACTCTTCGGTTTTTCCGGAAAACATGGAGCCGCAAATCACTTCTATCCAGCCGCTTCGCTGCCCTTTGAAATTTGGTTCAAGAAACATCCTCAGAATTTTCGATTCCTCGATTACAGGCACAATGTACGCGGTTTTTTTGAGCAAAAACCGGCTTTGAACAATGCAAGGTGCGTTTGCGCAGTTGGCTTATTCGCGTACATTTACCGCTACTATACTCGACTCGAAGTGGTTTGAGAATAACCCCTCACTCTCGTCAAGTGTGGATGGGGAGTTTGGGCGGCGTACGCCGCCCAAACCACTTCGTTTTGAGTATATTTACAACCTGCCAAGATAGGGCATCCCGCCGTTCCGGCCAATTCTGAGCCACCCTTCCAGGTTGTTGTTTCACTCACTCGAACGCACAACTTTTTGATTCAATGGACTTTCGCAAATCAAAAATTCTTCTCGAAAAAATATCGGCGCTTCACAAGAGCATGAGCAGCGATGTGGAAAATGTTTCCGGCATCGAAGTGGACCTGATGAAAAGTTATGTCCGCGAACTTTACGAATCCCTGCTCGATCTGCCCGGTACCCACAACCCCGCTCCGGGACCAAAC
>JALWSS010000001.1:19820-33011 GCA_026993525.1 Saprospiraceae bacterium | reverse complement strand
CACTAAAGCAAAACTCCTTTAATCTTTTGTTAGATTCTTATTACCGGACAGGAAATTAAATAGGGTAGAAACGGGCGTTTTCTGTTTGTGCAAAAAAAAAAAAATCTAATTGCCAGCCAAGGATCTGATTAGAAATTTTCAAAATTTAACACTTGCGGGATTGTTTTTTGGGTTGCTCCGATTTTACCTAACAGTTAGAAATGGTTAGGAACCAAAAGGCCCCACACCCGTGAGGCCTTTTGTAATTATTACCGTCGCCGGTATATCAGGCGCTGACTTCCAGTCAGCTCCTGAATTAGTGATAGCCGGCGCCTATACTCACAAATCCATACCCACCATCTTTTCCGGTCTTACCCATTCGTTGAATTGTTCCTCCGTCAGCAGGCCCAGTTCGAGGGCGGCCTGTTTGAGGGTCTTACCTTCGGCGTGAGCCTTTTTGGCAATCTTGGCGGCGTTGTCGTAGCCGATGTGGGTATTGAGGGCAGTGACCAGCATCAGGCTGTTGTTCAGGTGGTATTTGATGCGCTCGTAGTTCGGCCCGATGCCCACCGCACAGTTCTTGTTGAAGCTCATGCAGGCATCGCCGATGAGGCGGGCGCTCATCAGGAAGTTGTAGATCATGACCGGTTTGAACACATTGAGCTCAAAATGGCCGTTCATGCCACCCACGTTGACGGCCACGTCGTTGCCGAAGACCTGTGCCATGGCCATGGTCATGGCCTCGCTTTGGGTGGGGTTCACCTTGCCGGGCATGATGCTGGAGCCGGGTTCGTTTTCCGGAATCTTCAGCTCGCCAATGCCGCAGCGGGGGCCGGAGGCCAGCAGGCGTATGTCGTTGGCGATTTTGAAGAGCGAGGCAGCCACGGTTTTAAGTGCGCCGTGGGCCTCAACGATGGCGTCGTGGGCGGCCAGAGCTTCAAACTTGTTGGGGGCGCTCACAAAAGGCAGGCCCGACAGTTCCGCAATTTTCTTCGCAACCAGTTCGGCGTAGCCTTTCGGCGTGTTGAGGCCGGTGCCCACGGCGGTGCCGCCCAGCGCCAGCTCAGACAGGTGGGCCATGCTGTTGCGGATGGCCTTCATGCCGTGGTCCAGTTGGGCCACATAGCCCGAGAGCTCCTGACCCACCGTCAGCGGCGTGGCATCCATCAGGTGGGTGCGGCCGATTTTCACCACCTTCATGAATTCCTCAGACTTGGCTGCCAGGGTGTTGCGCAGGGTTTCGAGGCCCGGCAGGGTCACGTCCACCAGGATCTTGTAGGCAGCGATGTGCATGGCCGTCGGAAAGGTGTCGTTGGAGGACTGGCTCTTGTTGACATCATCGTTGGGGTGGAGCACTTTTTTCTCATCGGTCAGTTTGCCTCCGCTGAGCACGTGCGCCCGGTTGGCAATGACCTCGTTCACGTTCATGTTGCTCTGCGTGCCGGAGCCGGTTTGCCAAACGACGAGTGGGAACTGGTCGTCGAGTTTGCCGGCCAGTATTTCGTCGCAAACCTGTGCAATGAGGTCTTTCTTTTCCTTCGGTAAAACACCGAGTTCGTGGTTGGTGAGGGCGGCAGCTTTTTTCAGAATGGCAAAAGCCCGGATGATCTCGACCGGCATGCGTTGCCCCCCGATTTTGAAGTTCTGAAAAGAGCGCTGCGTCTGTGCGCCCCAATAAGCATCCGCAGGCACCTCAACGATGCCCATGGTATCTTTTTCCTTGCGTGTGTTCATGATCAATGGAGTTTTGAAGTGGTTTGTACCGGGCCGCAAAGGTAAGCGATCGGCCATTCCGAATGGGGTGATTTTGGGCAGCGATATGGGTGGAGGGTTGAATGATGGCTGCCTCAGCGATAGCTCATCCGGTCCCTGATGCTGCCATCGCTGCGGTGGATGATGACATCCGAGCCGTAGTTGATGGCGATCTGCCGGGCCCTTGCAATGGCTTCGTCCTGGTATTTGAAAACGGCGGTATAGCGCTCGTTGCCTTCGCCCTTTACTGCCCAGCCACCGTCGGGATGGGGCACCACGTTCTGGTGGTTGCTGCGGCGGCGGCCGCCCAGCCCGGCATTTTTCAAAACGATGCGCAGGATCTTTTTCAGCAGGTTGGTCCAGAAGGAAGAGGATTTGATGTCTGACATAATCAGGGGACTTTGATCCGGGCCGAAAATAGGGATTTGTTGGATTAAGACAGCATCATTTCCGGTCTTGCTTTTCTTCGTAAAAACACAAGAGCCATCCAGCGGCTACCGGATGGCTCTTGTTATTTCCATAGGGCACACACTCAGAATTTCACCACCCTGAGTGCACTTCCGCTTCTGCCGTCAACGGTGAGACGGATGAGGTACAGGCCCTCTTCAGGCAAATGCTGCCCAAGCTGAACGGTGCCACTTTCAACCTCGAGAGAAGTGGCAAAAACCACCCGCCCCAGCGCATCGTACACCTGCAAGCCGGCATTGCCGAATCCGGGTTCGATGCGGTAATTCACCGTCAGCTCTTCCCCAAAAGGATTCGGGGTGGCGGCCAGGGTGTAGGCTGCCGGGTCCAGCTCATTGGTGGCGGTGAGTACGATGGTCACCGTTTGCGAAGCGACCGCAAAGCCACAGTCGTTGGTCACTGTCAGGCTCACTTCAAACTCGCCGGCGCTGGTGTAGGTATGAACGGGGTTTTCCTCGTTGGAGGTGTTGCCGTCACCAAAGTCCCATTCGTAAGTCAGGCCATTTTGGGAGTTGTTGGTGAAGGTGACTTCACCCAGGTCTGCAACCGCCTCAAATGCAGCCACCGGCTGGGCTTCCACCTCGATGAACTGGCTCTGGATGACCTGCGACTCTCCCACGTCGTTGGAGACGGTCAGGATGACGGTATAGGTGCCGGCTTCGTTGTAAACCACCGTGGGATTCTGTTCGGTGGACATGGCCGGATCGCCACCGGGGAACTGCCATTCCCAGGTGTTGGGGTTGCCTGCCGAAGTGTCTGTAAAATCAACGGTGAGTGGTGCGCAGCCGCTGGTGAGGCTGGTGCTGAATCCGGCTTCCGGGGCCACCTGCAGGATGAGCACATCCTGTTCCACAATGGCGGTTCCGCAATCATTGGTCACCGTCAGGGTCACGGTGTAGATGCCGGGCTCCTCGTAGTTGTGCTGGGGCTCGGTGTCATTGCTGACCGGGCTGCCGTCGCCGAAATCCCATTCGAAGTTTTGGCCGTAGGCCGAAGTATTGACAAAGGCCACTTCCCCCCCCAGCACTTCATAATCGAATCCGGCGGTGGGTACCGCCTGCACCTGAATGAGGTCTGGGCGGGTGATGGTGTAGGCATTGCCGTCGTTGGTGACCACTTCCAGGGTCACGGTGAACGCACCGGGGTTGTTGAAGGTCACGGTGGGGTTTTGTTCTGTGGAGTTGGCGGGTTCTCCGCCTGCAAAGCTCCAGTTCCAGGTAGCGGTGGAGTCGGAGTTGTCGGTAAAAGTGACGGTAAGTGGCTGGCATCCGGCCGTTACCGAAGCGCTGAAAACCGGATAGGGGATGATGTCTTCCACCAGGAACTGATCCACGGCGGCTTCCACCAGGTGGCCGGAACCGGGCAGGTCACTGGTTACGAAGATGACCTGCATCTGGTCGCTGAGGCTGATGTAGTCCACCAGGTTGAACTCACTGGCGGGGTTCCAGGCGGGGTTGCTCTGGGCAATGGCCTCGAGCAGCACCATGTCGGTGCCGTTGCTGACGTAAACTTTCAGGGTGTCGTTGGGGTTGCCGTTGCCACCGGAGTTGACGAACCAGGTGCGGTAGCTCAACACCGGCTGGGTGTAACCGCTCAGGTCCATCATTGGCGAGTAGAGGGTCACCACGCCGTTGTCCACGTCGTCGTTTCCGGCACCGCCACCGCCGTTACCGGTCATGTAGCACATGTTGCCATAGTCATCCGGTACGTCTTCGCCGGGGTTGACCGGCTGGCCGCCGTTGGTGGTCTCGATGGGCACATCGCGCACCCACCAGCCGGTGGAGGCGGTGTGGCTTTCCGTCCAGCCCAGGTCCAGGATGAAATCGTCCTGGTAGCCTTTGTTCAGGGTGATGATGAGGGGCTGCGGGGTGCCGGCTCCCACATTGAAGTTTGCAATGTACTTGTGCAGGTAGCCCCAGGCTCCGGCAAACAGTTCGTAGTTGCCCGTGAACACACCGGGGAAAGTGAAATTGCCGTTTGCGTCAGCGACTGCGGAAAAACTGCCCATGGGGCTGCTGAGGAAGATTTGTGCGCCCGGCACCGGTGAGCCGTCGCTGGCTTTAACCGCCTGTCCGGAAATGCTGTAGGAAGAAACCGGGTCGAGTTCTACATCCAGAATGGTAAGTACCCCGTTTTCGAGGCTTGCCTCCACCACTTTGGTTTGGTAGCCGGTGGCGCTGAAGGTCACATCAAATGTTCCGGGAATGGCCTGGCCGCTTTCGTAATGGCCGTCGCTTTTGGTGGTGGCGGCATTGGCCTGGCTGCTTTCGATGTGCACACTGGCCCCCATGATGGGCAGGCCGGTTTGTGAGTCGGTGACCGTGCCTTCCAGCCAGCAGGCCCTTACATAATTCGCTCCGCAAACATAGAGGCCGTTGTTGATATCGTTGAGAAGTACCAATCCGGAAGGCAGGAAGGGGTAGGCACCCCATGCACCGCTGAAGCCGCCGTTGCCACCGAGGAAGGTGTCCCAGTTGCCCACTTCGATGAGGTTGGTGGGGCGACTGGCATCCACGATGATGCCTCCGTCGGTGTAATAGGAGATGATGAGCCAATCATCCCAGACGTGTACGTTGTGTGGGATCACGTTCTGGCCGATGGTGGCAATGGGCCGGAACTGGTCGAGTTCGACGATGTTGTTCAGGTCGGAGATGTCGTACGCTGCCACGGGTGCATTGGGCTTTTCATCGGTGGTAAAAACCACGTCGCCGGCGTCGTTGACCCAGGCATTGTGCGTGAAAGCGTAGGGCGTCTGCTGTTCGGCCAGTTTTACGACGTTCAGTTTGTCAGAAACGTCGTAAATGCCCAACTCGCCGGCGTAGATTTCAGAGCTGTACATGATGTTGTCCTGGGCGTAAACGTCGTGGTTGTACACCGGCGGCCCGGCGGCAATGAACTGTGGGTTGCCGGGTGTGGTGGCCACATCAACGAAGATAATGCCCCCGCCGTTCAGGTTGCAACCGGCCAGGTAACACACGCCAAACTCATCTATGTAAAGGTTGTGACAACTGGACAAAACGCCCAGGCCCGGCAGATCGGGAGCCCAATAAGTGTAGGTGATGTTGTTCGGGTGGTTGGTCATGTCAATCACCAGCAGTCCGTCGCTGGACTCGTTGGTGACGTACACGAAATTGCCCCAGGTTTTGATATCCCGCCAGGTGGAGTTGGGGCCGGGAATGAACGCCACCTCCTGCACATCGGCGGGGTCTTCGAGGCTGACGATGGAAACACCGGTGGCGGTGCCTACCAGGGCATACTCGGTGCTGTCAACGGGGTCGAACCAGCCCCAGATGTCGTTGGTGTTCTGGGGGTAGTCTATCTGGTCCAGCAAGGTCATGTTCAGTTGCGACCAGCCTGTGCTGCTCATTGCGACGAGAAGCAACAGGGAAAAAAGCAGTTTTTTCATGCAAAAAGTGAATTTAATGGTGTTCTGAATGGAATGTTGGGCGAAGGTGAGCTTTTTCAGGGAGCCCAAAGTTAAGCCATTTGACAAGCCAGCGTTTTTCCCCCAGGTTTATTTGTGGGTTTTGGCAGTGGAATGACAAATTGTTGAACTGTTGAGCGGCCTTTGGCCATGTTGATCTGTTGAGCGGCCTTCGGCCATGTTGCCCTCAACAATTCAACAATCTGAACAATTCAACAATTCAACAAATCAACAATCTCAACAATCTCAACAATTCAACAATCTCAACAATCTCAACAATTCAACAATCTCAACAATCTCAACAATTCAACAATCTCAACAATCTCAACAATTCAACAATCTCAACAGCCCGCTTCGCGGGCTAGTGGTTCCTCATATCCACTCCCCAGGCCAGTTTGCGGCGGATGGTTTCAAGGAAGCCAAGGTCTTTGAGGATGACGAGTTTGATTTTGAAATCGCCGCAGCGCACGGCCAGTTGGTTGGAAGAGGAGATCACCTCATAGCGGGAGTCCAGGGTACACAGAAAGTTGTCGGCCCGGCCTTCCACTTCAAAGGTCACTATGTTGTCGTCGGCAATGACGAGGGGGCGCACGTTGAGGTTGTGCGGAGCCACCGGTGTGAGGATGAAGGTGTGGCTGTCGGGGAAAACGATGGGGCCACCGCCGCTGAGTGAATAGCCGGTGGAGCCCGTGGGCGTAGCCAGTATGAGGCCATCGGCCCAATAGGTGTTCAGGAAAGACCCGTTCACATAGGTGTGAATGGTGATCATGGAGGAGGTATCCCGTTTGAGAACGGTAAAATCATTCAGCGCAAAAGGCGTATCGCCAAAGAGCGGCGGATCGGCTTCCAGGTGCAGGGTGCGCCTGCCACCGATGGTGTACTGCCCGTTCACCAGCCATTTGATGGCCCGTGGAATGTGGTTTTTGGCCACGGTAGCCAGGAAGCCCAGCCGGCCCAGGTTGATGCCGAGAATGGGCACTTCGGTGTCCCGCACCACGGTGACCGCCGCCAGGATGGTACCGTCTCCGCCCAGGGTGATGAAAAAGTCGAATTTGCGAACCTTGAAGTCGTAGTATCCCTCGAAAACCCCCACGTTGGTTCTGAAGGTGACGTGCTCACGGATTTCCTCCAGGTAGGGTTTGTAAACGTAAGCGGCAATGCCATGATCAGCCAGGGTGTCAAACAAAGTCTGAACGTAGGGAATGTCAGTGGGCTTGAGGTATTGGCTGAAAACGACAACTTGCATAAAAGACCTTTGGTTGATTTGGAAAGCACCTAAAAAGCCAGGCTCCAGTGCAGGTAGAATCCGTACTCGTTCAGGTGGTTCCGGCTCAGCTCTATGCTGAACACCTTGTTGTAATACAGTTGAAAATCCAGCCCCAGGCTCAGGCCCCAGAGCAGGTTGTTGCTCATGGAGTTGCCCGCGCCGTACCAGGGGTTGTTTACCCAGGCAAATTCGTTGTGCAGGGCCACATACACTTTCAGTGGCATCAGCTTGAAAGCCTCGTAGGGCATGTATTTGCTGAGGTCAAAGCTACGATCCATCAGGCCAAAACGCAGCGTTGACTTTTGCCACGCATAATCAGTGCCATCAATGACGTAGAACTCGTAACCTTTGATGTAATCGTAAAGGTAGCCCAGGGCCACCGAGTTGTAATAGGGCACCTTGTTGCGCAGCAGCTCGGTTTTTCCCCGTAGCCCCACTTCCACGCTCCAGCGTGGTGCCAGTCTGAAATACTGCATGTAGGTAGCCATCAGCTCCAGGGTATTGATGTCTTTGCTGAGGCCCAGGCCCTGCGCCTTTACCTGAGTCTGGAAAAAATACCCGCTGAGCGGATAGGGTTTGATGTCCCTTTTGTCATAGGTGAATTCATAATTCACCGTCGGAAATTGCTGGACAGTGCCATTGGTGAAAAATTCCGGGTTGTATTCATTCAGCACCATTTTGGCCACCTCATTGCGGTGCCAGGTGATATCCAGGGCGTGGTATGCGTCGTAATGTGGTCGCAGTCGGAGGCCCAGTCCCAGCCGGAAGCGTTTGAGCAGAATTTCATCACCCCGGTGAAACAGCAGTGTGTTGTTATCGGTGGTGAAGCCGATTTCCTTTTCACGGGTGTGCAGCCAGTTGATGTTGGCGCCCAGGGTCTTGTATTTGTTGAAAAATGGCAGGGTGTAGATGATCTCAAATTTCTTCGTAAAACCCATCTGCACCACGGCTTTCAGGGGGTCCTTCCGGCCGGTCAGGTTGGCGTGCAGGAAGCGCACCCCCCAGTTCAGCCTGCGCAGGGAGTGGTCGTAGGTCTCCCACCAGACGTTGAAGTTCCGGTCGGCCAGTTCCAGAATGGGGAAAGGCACAATGAACAAGCCCTCCAGCACCCCCACGTGCAGCGAGATGTTGTTGGTGGCCCCCTCCCAGCCGTCGTACCAGATGTTTGCCCGAAGGAAAAGACCGGTGTTCATCAGGTTCAGCTCGTTGCGCTCGATGCGCTCAGCCAGTTCCGACAGGGCAATGCTGTCTCCTTCTTTGAAATCCAGTTCCCTGAGGATGATCTCCGGACGGGTGCGTTTGTTGCCGGTGATGTTGATGGAGGTGATGGTCGCATATTGTGGAACCGCCGATGCCGGGTGCAGCGCATCAAAACTGACCAGCGCCATCTGCCCTGACAGGCCCTGTGCAGCCAATATTGACAGCCCCGTCAACCATACAATTTTTAAAAAAATCCTCATCAAAATGAAAGTGCCGTTGGTCGGTATTCCGAAAAGCGCCGCGAAGTTAGGCTTTCTATTTCTTTAGCTTTGCCTTTTTCATCGCCTGCCGGCAACAATGTAAAACTGCTTCATTTGTTTCAGGATCCGCTGATAAAACTGCTTTTGGCCCCCTTGTCCCTCCTTTACGGAATGGGGGTCAGCCTGCGCAACTTCTTTTACCGCAACAGGATTTTGCTCAGTGTCAGCTTTAGCATTCCGGTCATTTCCGTGGGCAGCCTCAGCGTTGGCGGCGCCGGCAAATCTCCCCACATCGAGTACCTCATCCGGCTGTTGCGGCCTTACCTCAATGTGTCCACTTTGAGTCGCGGCTATCGCCGCAAAACCCAGGGCTTCCGGCTGGTGCATCCGCAAAACCGGGTAGAGGACTGCGGCGACGAACCCCTGATGTTTAAACGGAAATTCCCGGATGTGCTGGTGGCCATCAGCGAGAGCCGCACTTTCGGAATACCTAAAATCCTGCAACACGCACCCGGCACCCAGGTCGTTTTGCTCGACGATGCCTTCCAACACCGCTCCGTGCAACCCGGCCTCAACATCATGTTGACGGAGTACAGCCTGCCTTTCACCCGTGATTACCTGATGCCCTCGGGCCGCTTGCGTGAATGGCGCAATTCCTACAAACGGGCCGATGTGATCATCGTCTCAAAATGCCCCCCCGACATTGGCGCAGCCGAAAGAGAAGCCCTCATTGCAGAGATCAAACCCCTGCCGCATCAGCGGGTGTTTTTCAGCAGCTACCGCTACCAAAACCCGTATTACATCTTCAACTCCCGCTACCGTGTACAACTGGACGAAGAAACCGAAGTCCTGCTGGTCTGCGCCATTGCCAATACCGAGTACCTGGAAGATTACCTCACCGAAAAGGCCGAATCGGTTCGGGTGATGGCTTTCGAAGACCACCATTTTTTTGAAGAAAAAGACCTCTATGGTATTCTTCGGCAATGGAAGGCCATGACCGGCCGCAAGCGCCTCATCCTCACCACCGAAAAAGACGCCGTGCGCCTGGAACCCCACCGCGAATGGATCATCAAAGAACAACTGCCCATCGTGGTGCTGCCCATCGAAGTCTATTTCCATTTTGACGAAGGACCCCTGTTTGATGAACTGGTGAAAGAGCACCTGCTGGAATTCAAAGTGTAGAGTTTGAGGAATCGAGGAACTGAGGAATTGAGGAACTGAGGAACTGAGGAACTGAGGAATTGAGGAACTGAGGAACTCCAGCCACGTTTACTAAACCTTCGGAGGTTTAGTAAACGTCCACTTCCACAATATCACCACAAATTGCCAATTGCCCTTTCGGCGATTATCTTTGCCAGCGTACAAAGGAAAATCCAATCCCTATGACAACCAGACTTTTTCTCCTCGCTGTGGCAACGCTGCTAACCATGGGCGCTTGCGTATCTACCACCAAATACAACGACATGAAAACGGCCCGGGACCACTACCTGGCCGAATACAACAACCTCAAAGGCGTTGAACAGGAAAACGAAAAGCTCCGCAACGATCTGAAAATTGCCGAAGCAGCCCACATGCGCTGCCAGGAAGACGTGAAGGCCCTGAAAAGAGACGTCGAGCGCCTGCAAAAGCAAAAGGCCGACCTCAGCGCCCGGCTCGACCAGGCCATCACCGAAAACAACAGCCTGCTGACCACCTATTCCACCGACAAGTCAACCCTGGAGCAGGAACTGGCCCGCAAGGTGCAGGAACTGCGTGAAAAGGAGCGGCAATTGCAGGCCCTGGAACAATCGCTCGGCATACAAAGCAGCAACCTGGAAAGCATGCGCACCGACCTGGAATCCCGTGAACAACGCCTCGCCGAACTGGAACAACAACTGGCCGAGCGAGAAGCCCAACTGGCCCGCATGCGCAACAGCCTGCAAGAAGTGCTGGGCAGCTTCTCCGATGAAGACCTTAGCGTGACTGAACGCGATGGCAAGATTTACGTTTCCCTCAGCCAAAACCTGCTTTTCAAAACCGGCAGTGACAAAGTGGATCCGAAAGGACAGGAAGCTCTGGCCCAACTGGCACAGGCCCTGCGCGACAATCCCAACTTCGAAATCGTCGTGGAAGGCCATACCGACAACACCGGCAGTGTCAACTTCAACTGGGACCTGAGCACCCGAAGGGCCACGGCCGTGGTAAAGATCCTCGCCATCAACGGCGTGCCGCCGGAGCGCATGGTGGCCGCCGGCAGGGGCATGCACCACCCCATTGTACCCAACAACACCGAGGAAAACCGTGCGAAAAACCGCCGCACAGAAATCATCCTGTCACCCAACCTGGGCAAGCTGTTTGAACTGGCGAAGTGAAGTGGTTAGGGTTTATGGAGGATTATGAGGATTATGAGGTTTATGAAGGGTTATGAAGCCTGCCTGGCGGCAGACAGGGGTTATGAAGCCTGCCCTGTCCCTGTCCGGCGGACAGACGGGCGGCGGCCAGACGGGCTGGCGGCAGACAGGGATTATGACCCCGATATTCATCGGGGATGAAGGATTATGACGGTTAGCAGAGTTGTCCTCAACTTCTCTCAACTTCTCTAAACCCCTCTTAACTCCTCCCAACCCCAAATGGCCTTTCCCCAGAGAATCAATAACTGATCTTCCATGGCCCAAAAGATTGAAATTCCAAAAGGATTGACACCCGATGCGCTCGTGGCTGCCCATGAGCGCATCGCTGCTTATGTGCACCGCACACCGGTGCTTACCTGCAGCAGCATCAACGCATGGGCGGGGGCAGCGCTCTTCTTCAAATGCGAGAACTTCCAGAAAATGGGAGCATTCAAGATGCGGGGTGCCGTCAATGCCCTTTTGCAGTTGCCGAAGGAAAAACTTGAAAAAGGCGTGGCCACCCACTCCTCCGGAAATTTTGCCCAGGCGCTGGCCCTCTCCGCCAGATTGCTGGGTGCAAAAGCCCACATCGTCATGCCCTCCAATTCTCCTTCGGTAAAAAAAGCAGCCGTGCGCAGCTATGGCGGGCAGATCATCGAATGTGAGCCGACCCTGCAGGCCCGTGAGGATACCCTTGCGCAGGTGGTGGCCGATACCGGAGCTACTTTCGTACACCCCTTCAACGATGAAAACGTGATCCTCGGGCAGGGCACAGCCGCCAAAGAACTGATTGAAGACGCCGGCCCTTTCGACTACCTGGTGGCACCGGTTGGCGGAGGCGGACTGTGTGCCGGCACCGCCCTGGCTGCCCGGTTTTTGACGAAGAAAACAAAAACCGCCGGCGCCGAACCCGCCGGTGCCGATGATGCCTGGCAGAGCATGCAGGCCGGCCGGCTGATTCCACAAACCAACCCGCAAACCATCGCCGATGGGCTCCGCACCTCTTTGGGAGACAAAACATTTCCGGTGCTGTACCACCTCACGGAAACCATTATCCGGGTATCAGAATCCGAAATCCTTGAGGCCCTGAAATACATCCTGGAAAGGATGAAAATCGTTGTGGAACCTTCCGCAGCCGTGGCACTGGCCGCCGTCAAAACTGATCCGGAACGCTTCCGGGGCAAAAAGGTGGGAATCATCCTCTCCGGCGGCAACCTGGACCTGAGCCAGGAACTGCACGTTTACTAAACCTTTGGAGGTTTAGTAAACGTGGCTCCCTACTCAGGGATGAGGAATGAGGGGGTGAGGGGCTACATCACCATCCCAAACCCTACTCCCTACTCCCTACTCCCTACTCCCTACTCCCTACTCCCTACTCCCTACTCCCTACTCCCTACTCCACTAAAAAATCGCCGCTCTCCAGTGAGGAGAGCGGCGATTTTTTAAACTGTCGTTTCAAAGGAGGCGCAGTGTATTAGTTGCCGATTTTGTAGATGGCGCCAGTCTTGGGAGAAGGCTTGGCCATGGTACGGCGGTTTTGCGCTTTGCCGTCGCGGCTATCGTTGGGAGCAACGGGAGAAGTGTCAGCGCGGCCAGCAACGGTCAGGCGGGCAGGTTCAACGCCTTTGCGGATGAGGCGCTTGACCACACCCATTGCACGGTTTACACTGAGCTGCCAGTTGTCCATGCCGGCGTCAGCAGGGAATTTGTCAGAGTCAGTGTGGCCCTCTATGAGGAGGTGCATGTTCGGGTTGTTTTTCATCAGCTCAGCCAACTCGTCAACGGCTTTGCGGGCCGTGCGGTTCAGGCGGGCTGAACCACTGCGGTACTGAACAGCTTCAGAAAGGGTCACGTAAGTGTCGCCATTGACTTCCTGAACGGCAACGTCACCGCTGACACCGAAGGCATCCTTAACGGTCTTTTTGATCTCGGCAATTTCATTTTCCTTGGCTGTCAGTGCGGCTTTGGCATCGGACAGTTGCTGTTTGGTAGCTTCAAGGTCAGCTTTGATCCCTGCGATTTCACCATTGAGGCGATTCTTTTCAGCTTCCATCTCAGCTTCCAGAGAGGCAACCTTCTCTTCCAGCATTTTCACTTTCTCCTGGCTTTCGGAGAGTGTGCTGGCAAGTGAGTTTTTCTCATCCATCAGCTGGTCAAATTTTTTCTTGGAAACACAAGAAGAAAGCGCCAGGGTAGAAATCAGGGTAATGGCGAGCAATCTTAGTGTCAAGTTCATACTCATTAGTTTTTAGTTTGATTGAAAAGTGAATGTCGAATTAGTTCCTGCCTCCCTCCGGGCTTAACGAATCAGCCTCCAAAAGTTACAGCTGCTAATTGGCAACAAAGGTAATAATTGGTGGAATAAAACAAAATGGTGGACTAAACTTTATAAAGAATATTAATTAAGAAATTGTTGTACTAGTGCATATGGGTGGGTAGATTATTAATATACAACTGATGAAATTTGTGGAAGAA
>JALWSS010000001.1:10336-19810 GCA_026993525.1 Saprospiraceae bacterium | reverse complement strand
ACAAGGGAAGCGGCGAATTATCAGGCAATAAGCCGCAAGATTACTCCCCTTCGTCACCATTGGGGCGCAAATATCTACTTCAAAATGTGAAATGTGCGCGAAACCTGAAAAAAATCAACACCTTTCTGCACGGTGGCGGTCAGGGTCAGGTTGCCACCCGGTTTCAGCTTTTTCAGAAACTTCTCCACCTCAGCAGTCACCAGCCCGTTTGACCGCACCCTGCTCAGGCGCCCTTTGCGTTCATAAGCGAAATCCAGGTCGCTGATGTAGCATTCATTTCCGAACGCATCCCGCACCGTGATCCGCTCGTAGCGGTTGTCGGGCAGTTCATCCTTTCTGAGGGTGTCACCGGATAGTTTCCCCCAACTGAGGGTGTATTGGTCTTTTTCATCGTCGGAATTCTTCAACCGGAACTGAATGGGCAGGTTCAGCCTCACACTCACGGGCTTGCCGCCGTCCATGGCCGGCTCCCAACGCGGCATTTCCCGGATGAGTTGCATCGCGGCTTCGCCGCAACCGTAACCGATGTCTTTGAGCAACTGAACATCGCCCACCAGCCCGCTGGCTTCCACGACGAAAGAGACATAAACGGTTCCCTCGATTCCCTGTTCACGAGCCGACTCAGGATACTGAAGGTAATTGGAGATGAACCTGACCAGTTTCTCATTGGAACATTCCCGCTTCGCTTCCGGCTGTCCATCCCACTCCTGGCAACCCCAGAAATAAGGCATCACCTCCGCCGTTGAGCGCACCTCGCTGGATTGGGCATTGGCCAGATAGCACCAGCCAAGCAACATTGTTATCGCAATTACTCTACTCATAAATCAAACTTTTACAGGAATGAGGGATGAGGGATGAGGAATGAGGGATGAGGGATGAGGAATGAGGAATGAGGGATGAGGGATGAGGGATGACAAGGGCTAACACTTCCAAACCCTACTCCCTACTCCCTACTCCCTACTCCCTACTCCCTACTCCCTACTCCCTACTCCCTACTCCCTACTCAGGGATGAGGGATGAGGGATGAGGGATGAGGGATGAGGGATGAGGGATGACAAGGGCTAGCACTTCCAAACCCTACTCTCTACTCTCTACTCTCTACTCTCTACTCTCTACTCTCTACTCTCTACTCTCTACTCTCTACTCTCTACTCTCTACTCTCTACTCCCTACTCCCTACTCCCTACTCCCTACTCCCTACTCCCTACTCCCTACTCCCTACTCCCTACTCCCTACACCCTACTCCCTACTCCCTACTCCCAAAACCTCTTCCAAAATCTGATGCGAATGGATGGTCGGAAAATCATCGATGTGGAGCCGGTAATAGGTAATCAGTTGGTTCAGCATTTTTCGTCGCAATGGCAGGCTCATTTGAATCTTTCCTGCATCTTCCATCGGTGATGTTAGCAGGGCGTGTAAAATTTCAGCCTCTTGAGGAGGCAGGTAATGTTCATGTGCCGGCTCAACAGGGCAAAAAGTTCCGGCTTGCAGGTCAAAGTACCGGTGGTTTTCATCAAAATGCTCACCGGGTAAAAAGCCCAGGTGTGTGCTGAGTCCCACCATGAAGTGCAGGTGCAGGTTGGCAAACTGGTCTGCCTCGTCCAACAGCAGCAGGGTGTCTCGCAGGTAGGCGAATAGCTCCGGATGTGTTTCCTGGCCCCTGATCACTTTGCGGGCTACCTCCACGATGAACATTCCGACGGCCGATTTGCGGATGTCATACGGCACCGAGTGGTAGGTGTGGCTGGGCCTTACTTCTTTCAGGCGGGTGAGGGTTCTGTCCTCCCGGTGGTAGGCCACGATGTCCACCAATGACAGCACTTGCAGCAACGAAGCCCCCACCGTCGGGCGGGCTTTGCGCACACCGCCAATGATGTAGGAGCGCAAGCCTTTCTCCTCGGTGTAGATGTCCACGATGAGGCTGGATTCGCCGTATTTCTTCGTTCGGAAAACGATGCCACTGGTCTTGATGAGCATAGGCTGGTTATTGCGCAGCGAAGATAAGCCAAGCCTGGGAGTTGGTGCCACTTGTAACTATTCTTCCTGCGGCCCCGTCAGGGGGGTGCCGTACAAAGGGGGAGGAAATGCCGCCCCTGACCATTGAACGGATATGAGGTGTCGTCTGCCGACAAATTGGCCATTGCGGGCAGTTGGATGCCAACCCAGGCAACCCTCCATCCGGACTGTTGTCATTGTCACGAGAAATCATCCGAAGGGAATGTCCGGGCGGGATTTTTCCCGCCCGCGTTCCCTGTACTCCCCGGCTTTTTCGTTGTTGTAAAGCCTCCAAACCCGATTCATGAAAACGTCTGCATTGTTCTGTCTCCTCCTTTTTTCCTTTACTGCTTTTGCTGAACCCCAACCGGAACCGGGCCTGCGGTGCCGGGAGTACGAACCGGCCCCGGAAATGGGCCCGGAAAAGATCATTGCCTACGACCTGACCCACGGCTTGTGGTTGCCGGAAGGCGAAAATTCAAACACGATTCAATTCAACGATGATGGAACGGCCGTCATGTTTTCCGAAGGGAACGGAAGAACCACTGCCACTTTTATGATCTGGAGTGTGAATTCTGTGGATGGGCTTCCGCAGCTCTCCACCATCAACAGTGCGGATGGCAGCCTTCGGCAATATGTGGTCACTACCGATTGCGAAGGCATGAACCTTCTGAACACCGCTACCTGGGAGATGCATAAACTTTTGTACCGGCCCACAGCCGCTTCGTCCAGTCTGAAAGAGCTGGAGGCCGACCTCCGGGGCGAATGGACGGCTTATGCCAGCCGGCCCGGGGCTGGCCGGCCACAGGCGGTGCGCATTAATTTCCTGAAAGACAACAAGTTCACCAGGCTGCTGGATATGGGCCCCGAACGGGGCGTATGGGAATTGTCGAAGGATGGCAAGTTTCTGTTGTTGCACACCTGGAAACGGAATCAACCCACAGGGTGCGGATCCACCACCGTTTACCGGCTGATCTATTGCGACGATCACAGCCTGCAAATGGAACCGGTAGCTACCCCCCGGATAAATGAAATGGAGGAAAAGCAGCAGCAGGAAGGCTTGCTCAGCTTTATCAAATAGGCCTCAAAGATGCATTGTGAGTAGTGAAGACCCGCCAATTTCATGGCACGGAGCGCCCTGTTTCAGGGCGCTCTTTTTGATTGGTACCTGACCACGAAGTGACCCGGGCGCCCAGGCGTTCAAGGCGCTTGATTGCTGAAGGCTGAAAGTTCCGTTGCCCGGCCAGGTGCCCTTCCGCTTTTTAGTGGATCAGAAGGTGATGATTAGGTTCTGATCTCATTTCCTTCGGAAAATGAGCGCTACCACCGCCGAAGTGAATGCCCCCGTCACCAGCCCCATCAGCACGCTTTGAACAATGTAGCTCTGGAGGTTAAAGTAAGCTTCGAGCTGCTCTTTGGGTGCGAGGTTGTTCTCAACGGCGTAATTGATGGCATTCTGAAAATAATCAGGTGTGATGAAAGTGTGGATCAGCCATTGTGCCAGCGGTGCCAGCAATACAACAATGACCGTGACCCGCATGCCAAACATGAAGCCCTGCTTCCAGGTCATCAGCCCGCCCAGCTTTTTCCGATGCTCCACCATACCCAGTGCATAGATGATCACGGGTACGAAGATGAAAAGGTTGGTGTATTTCGGATGGTCGGCAATGGCCTCACCGTGCCAGCCCATGGCTTTTTCGAAGACCATCCAAAGTAGCGTGGCAACTGTGAAGATGATGGCCCATTTGAGTTCGGTGGTGTATTTCTGCATTCGTCAAATTGTTGAGACTGTTGATTTGTTGAAATTGTTGATCCCGAAGCCGATACCGAAAGCTTTCGGCATCGGCTTTCGGGAGTTGATTTGTTGAATTGTTGAGACTGTTGAATTGTTGAGACTGTTGATTTGTTGAGACTGTTGATTTGTTGAGACTGTTGAATTGTTGAGACTGTTGAATTGTTGAGACTGTTGATTTGTTGAAATTGTTGAATTGTTGAGACTGTTGATTTGTTGAAATGTTGAAATTGTTGAAGGTCGTAAGGCAAGCTCACGACCTTCAACAATTCAACAAGGCCGAAGGCCACTCAACAATTCAACAAGGCCGAAGGCCATTCAACAATTCAACAATTCAACGGCCGAAGGCCATTCAACAATTCAACAATTCAACGGCCGAAGGCCATTCAACAATTCAACAATTCAACGGCCGAAGGCCACTACAAGCTCCAGCCTTTGCGGTATTCCCTTTTCACCCAATCGTTGGCGGGGTCAAAGTTGGTGACCTTCATGTTGTCGCCATCCCATTGGAGGCGGAGGCGGCCGGGGTATTCGTAGGGTGCCCAGTCACCGGGTTTTTTACCGGGTTTGAGGCGCTTCATGTTGAAGCATCGCACGGCCAGGTTACCCATGAGCACCATTTCGGTGAAAGGCCCGGCATAGTCGAAACTGGAGGTGGTGGGCGTTCCGTGCAGGATGCCGTTGATCCAGTTCATCTGATGGCTTTCACTGATGCGGGGCAGGGTCGGTTCCGGTTTCTGAAAGTACTTGTTCACTTTGGTGGGTAGCAGCGTGGGGTTGCTGCCGAAGATGCCACACATCATCTTGCCTTTGGAACCTTCGAAGAGGATGCCGCCGTCCCATTCGCCGAAGGGTTCGTTGGGGCCCAGTTCTTCGGGCCGCTGAGGCTGAATGCCGCCGTCGTACCAGACGATTTCCACAGGTGGCATTTCTCCCCGTTCCGGAAAATAGATATGCACCTTGGATGCCGGCGGGCAGGAATCCCTGTAATCGGCCTCAAAGAAATCGCCCGACCAGACCTGGGCAGCGCTGGCCTCGGCGGCCACCGGGTATTTTAACCGAAGGGCCTTGAAGGGTGAGTCGAGGAAATGGCAGCCCATGTCGCCCAGTGCGCCGGTGCCGAAGTCCCACCAGCCCCGCCATTTGAAAGGCAGGTAATTGGGGTTGTAATCCCGGTAAGGGGCTGGTCCGAGCCAGAGGTCCCAGTCAAGTTCTTTGGGCACCTCGTATTTGCCGGTGGGAGTAGGCACGCCCTGAGGCCATACGGGGCGGTTGGTCCACACATGCACTTTGGTCACCTCGCCGATGATACCGGCATCGATGATCTCCTGTGTTTCGCGAATGCCATCTTTGCTGCTGCCCTGGTTTCCCATCTGGGTCACCACCTTGTATTTGGCGGCGGCCTGGGTCAGCATGCGGGCTTCGTAAATATCGTGGGTGAGCGGTTTTTCCACATAGACGTGCTTGCCCAATTGCATGGCGGCCATGGCAGCCACAGCGTGCACGTGGTCAGGAGTGGCCACCACAACAGCGTCAATGTCCTTTTGCTTGTCAAGCATTTTCCTGAAATCCTTGTAACGGGCGGCTTTGTCGTAGCGCTTGTAGGTGTCAGCGGCCCGGCGGTCGTCCACATCGCACAGGGCCACGATGTTCTGGCTCTCCAAAGCCCGCAACACAGCGGCTCCCCGACCTCCAACACCGATACCGGCAACGTTCACCTTGTCGCTTGGAGGGGTGTAGCCCCTGCCCAGTACATAGCGTGGCACGATCATGATGCCCGTGGCTGCCAGGGTGGTTTGTTTTACGAATTTGCGGCGGCCGGAGGATTTTTCAGGATTCTTTTTATTTGCTGACATAACCCGTGTTTTTGATGAAAAAAAGATGACCAAAAGACAAAGAATTGCCAATTTGGGGCAATTTAGAAATTGTAGGCTACAATCCATGACCTGCCCTCAATTGCTTTTTTCAAAATGCCACATTCTTTCATCCATCGGAAAATTGTCCGGCAGTTAATTGTTGCGCTTTTGTTTTTATCGTCGCAATGGCTGTGGGGCCAGGAATTTTTCCTCAACGGCTCCGCCACCCGGTCCAACGACACCTGCTGGGTGCTCACCCCCAATGAACTTTGGCAGGTCGGCAGCATCTGGAACGAGCAAAAGATCAACCTTAACGAGTCCTTCCAGGTCTTGATGGACATGTATTTCGGCTGCCGGGACAGCGGCGGTGCCGACGGCATCGTCTTTGGTTTTCAGCCTGTCAGCACTTCTGTGGGCTCACAGGGCGAAGGAATCGGTTTTCAGGGCGTGGCACCCTCCCTGGGCATCGAGTTCGACACCTGGCACAATGGCAACCTCGGCGACCCCCTCAAGGATCATATCGCCATCGTGCGGGATGGCAACATGAACCACAACAGTTCCACCAACCTGGCCGGCCCCGTACAGGCCGGCAACGACAATATTGAAGATTGCGACTGGCACAACCTGAGGGTCAACTGGGAGGTGAGCACCCACACCCTGGATGTCTGGTTCGACTGTCAACTGCGCCTCAGCTACACCGGCGACATCGTCAACGACATCTTCGGCGGCGACCCACTGGTGTTCTGGGGTTTCACCGCCGCCACCGGTGGGGCCAAAAACCTGCAACAGGTCTGCTTCAGCTACACCTCTTTCCTCGATGGATTTGATGACGTGGTCATTTGCCCCGGCGGGCAATACCAACTGAAGGTGAGCGGCGGCCAAAGCTACTCCTGGACTCCCGCCACCGGACTTAGCAACCCCAACATTTCCGACCCCATCGCCAGCCCTGACTCCACCACCACCTACTTCGTGGAGGTGCTCGATGCCTGCAACAACCCATTCTCGGACTCCATCACCGTTTTCATTGACGGCGACACGGTGTTTTTTGACCTGGGCCCGGATACCACCATTTGCGAAGACAGCCCCATCACACTCGATGCCACCAGCTACGGAACCACCTCTGTGGACTACCACTGGCAAAACGGCAGCACCTCCCCCACCCTCTCTCCAACCCATAGCGGGGTGTATTCCGTTACCGTCACCATAGACCAGTATTGCGTTGCCGACGACAGGGTTTACATCGAAGTAACCCCGCTGCCTCACCCTTTCATCGGCGCTGACACCGTGCTGTGCCTGGAGGACACTTTGTTTCTCGATGCCGGTACTGCCGGCAATCCGGACTACCAGTGGTCCTCCGGTGCCACCGGGCCGGTACTGACCGTTACGGAACCGGGCTATTACCAGGTGACAGCCTCCAACCACTGCCGGGAGGCCAAAGCAGGCATCAATGTAGGTTTTGAAGATTGCAGGCAGGTCTATTTCCCCGAGGCATTCTCACCCAATGACGACGGCATCAACGACGTATTCTACCCGCAAGACGGCGGCGATGTGGAACTGATCCTGAAAATGCAAATCTTCAACCGATGGGGCGGGCTGGTATTTGAGAACGGGAACTTCAGGCCCAATGACCCTTCTGCCGGATGGAATGGCCGCCACAAAGGCAAGCGCCTCAACCCCGGCGTTTACACCTGGTTGGCCAGGATAAGGTTCCGCAACGGTGTTGAGGAGTGGCTCAGTGGAATGGTTAACCTGATCCGGTAATCATTACTCATCAATAACCGCAAAGGGGTGAAAGACCCTTGCACTCAATGACCTTCCCAATTCCGGAAGGGCGTTCACTGCGGTAGTTCTGTCCATCCAGATGTACTCATCGAACTGGCCCGGAAGAGAAGCGAGAAAATAATGGCTCTGGCGTTCGGTATGGGGGCGGTAGATTACTCCGATGGCACGTTCAATCCGGGGCTTTGAAAGCGCATTGATCAGCCGGGCGTTGCTTTCATTCTTTCTCAACGGAAGTGAGAAGTTGGCAAAACCCGTGCGATGGAACAAGCGCTCATAACTTTCCAGGAACGAAGGATTGACATCCATGATCTTCATTGGTCCGCCCCAGTGTTCAGCCGCCGCCACGGTGCCGGTATTGGTGCCAAACCCAACGTGGTAAGACTGATGGCCATAAGCCTCCCTGCACAAATGGCCGATATTGATCTCACCACGGGAATACATCTGCGTTGCCAACGCATTGCCAATGTGTGAGTTATGGGCCCAGACAACGGCTTTCGACCCTGTGCCGTGATAATTGAGCAAGGCCCGCAACGTGTAAAACATGTGCAGGTCCCTGAGGTTCCAGGAGTCAGCCCCTCCATAGTACATCACCTTGTAATACCGTTCGGCATCAACGACAACCCGGGCATTCTGAAAGGCATAAAAATAGGCCTCGCTGTGGTTGAGTTGCCTGCGCTCCTTCAACATCCTCAACAACACCTGCATCACCTCTTTTTCGCAGCTCTGCAACCGGTTTGTCACCACCATTTTGCCGTACTCTGAGGGGTCTGCCATATAAGGCGAAAGGCAGGAATAGTGCTCCCGGATCATGTTGGCCAGAGAGCGGTCTTTTTCTTCGAAAAACTCAATCACCCGGTTCATTGCATTCCCGAGGCCGTAGAGGTCGAGACCGTAAATGTAAAATGGGCGTTGAGTCCTGGAATTGAAGTCCCTGCCCCATTCTGCAAATTCGACAAACTCTTGATTGCGCCACATCCAATGAGGAAAGCGCTGAAAAGGCAAACGCATAAGCGGCCCGGAACCCCCCTGTACATATTTGTTCACAATTTCCATATCCGGCCAGTCAGCTTCGGCGGCCACAATGTTGAACCCCCGCTCTTTGATCAGCATTTTGGTGAGTTCCTGCCTCATTTTGTAAAACTCCGAAGTGCCGTGAGATGCCTCGCCGATCAGCACCACCCTGGCATCGCCTACCCGCTCCAGAAAGGACTTGAAATCAAACTCCTCAATGGAATCGAACCAGGCAACATTTTCCACCAGTTCAGGAACCAAAAGCTCTTCCGGCACTGCTTGCTCACCCACTTCGGGTATATAGATTGGCTGTGGAATGGTGTAGGCACCGGAAAAGAAGGAACGCTTGTAGTGTCCTTTATCATCGGCCTTCACCACCTCGAGGTAAACATGGGACCAGTCGGGACCGATGGGGAGCACTGCCCTGCCTCCCGGTTTTAATTGACGCAACAACACCTCCGGGATATTGGCCAGCTCACGGGCTATGAGTATCTTGTCAAACGGTGCCTCTGATTTCCAGCCTTCCACAGCGCTGCCGGTTTTTACGGAGACATTGATCACGCCCATGGTCTTCAGCACCTGCTGTACCCATTCGTTGTACTGTTCATTGTCGTCAACGGCATAAACCCATTTGCACATTTTTGACAGCACAGCGAGCACATACCCCGAATCCACTCCGATGAGCAGCACTTTGTCATCCGGTTGAGGGTCCAGCTCTTCCAACCATTTGGCGATCACATACAAGCGGGGCATTACCACCCCTTCTTTTAGCTGAATACTGATGTCGTCATAAGCAAAGGCACGCTGCTCTGCCGGCAGGAACTGCTCCCTGTCAACAGACTTCAAAGCTTCCAGTATCCTTTTCGCTTTTACACCTCTGGCCTCAAGCTGTTGGGCCATCCTTTTCTTTTTCATGGATCGAGATTTTTTTAGGACCAGAATTTCCTGAAAGGTATTTTTCCAACCACCTCGAGGTGTGCAAAGCCACTTCACCCATCTTGCCTTCTTCCTCAAAAAGGTGACTGGCACCGGGAATTAT
>JALWSS010000001.1:0-10326 GCA_026993525.1 Saprospiraceae bacterium | reverse complement strand
AAGCTCTTTTTCACTTGCACCCAGCATTTCATAAGCCTTGCGGTTGAGTTCAATCACATCGGTGTCGTAACCTCCTACCAGAAGCAGCGTGGGAGCTGTCACCTGGGGAAGATAGGGCCCCGCAAGGTCGGGTCTGCCGCCTCTGGAAATAACCGCTTTTACATTGTCAGGGCGCATTACCGAAGCAATCAACGCGGCAGCAGCGCCGGTGCTGGCGCCATACAAGCCTGTGTTCAGGTAGTTCAGGTCAGGCACCTGCTTCACCCAATCCAGCGTTTGTGCCACCCGCCTGGCAAGCAATGGAATGTCAAACCGGAATTGCCGGGTTAGCAAGTCCACCTGCTCTTCGGCCACCGTCAAAAGGTCCATCGTAAGTGTGGCAAAGCCTTTTTTCGCCAGGTAACGGGCTACGTACAGGTTGCGGCTGCTCAGGCGAGAGCTGCCACTCCCGTGCGCAAACACCACCAGCCCCTTTGGCTCATCAGGCTGGTATATCAGGCCCCTGATGATATCGCCATCGGCGAGTTGGATATTTACATCACGTTGCTTTATACCCGATTCGAAGTGGTTTGGGAATAATTCATCACTCCCATCAAGTGTGGATGGGGAGTTTGGGCGGCTCCGCCGCCCAAACCACTTCGTTTTGAGTATATCATGACATTCCTGGTATTTGTTGATCAACTTCTCAATTTCTTCCGGCTGCACTTGCTTAAAGTCTTCGTAATAGAACCCCACTCCGCCTGCAAACTCTTGGGGAACCATGACGGCAACCGCAGCGTCAGCCATGCTTTTGATGGCTTCAAACGTATCTGCCGGACTGACCGGAATGGCTGCGATGATCCGTTTCGGATTGTAATTTTTGACCACCATTATTGCCGTCATAAAAGAACTGCCTGTAGCCACCCCGTCATCAACGATGACCACATCACGGCCTTCCGGTTTTTGAGCGGGTATTCGCTCCCTCAACGGCTGGTATTCCTGCTGTAGTTGCTGCCATTTCAATTGCGCCACTCCCTGGATGTACTCATCATCGGCAATTTTCGAAGCGTAATCCTTCAGATACACCCTGCCATCTTCGTCAACGGTTCCGATGGCAAATTCAGGATTCCCGGGAGCCCCCAGTTTTTTGAGCAGCACCATATCGAGCTCAGCCTGCAAATCGCAGGCAATGGGAATGGCAACGGGCAGTCCCCCGCGGGGCACCGCACAGATCAGTGGATGGTCAAGGTTGAGTTCTTTCAGGCCTTTTGCCAGCAGATGGCCGGCTTCTTCACGGTTTCTCAGCCTGAATGCATATTCTGAAAGGACCAGGTATTGCCCTTTTTTGGATTGGTCTTGGTAAGTTGTCATGACAGCATGGTTTGAGTTGGTTCCGCCAACCCTCTCCACCGCCACAATTGGTCTTACCCGGAGCATTTATAAAACATCTCCATTATGGTCAGGTTCTAATTCCAATAAACCATTCCACGCTTTTACGCAATGATAATTGTCATATACTCAACTCAAAGTGGTTTGAGAATAATCCATCACTCACGTCAAGTGTGGATGGGGAGTTTGGGTCCCGAAAGCTTTCGGGATCGCCGCCCAAACCACTTCGTTTTGAGTATATAACCAGCTATTTACCGGAGTTTAGATAACTGCGGGCTTTTTCTACATCGGGGTGGCTGAAGCCCAGCGCCTCCAACTGTTGCAAGTCTCTGAGAAAAATATCCCTGAAGCGATCCTCTCCGTAATAGGTCGCGTTCATCCATGCCTTGTAAATGGCCTTTGCCGCTTCCAGCTTACCCTGAAAAACCAGGCTGCTGGCCAGGGGAATGTAGAGCCAGGTTTCATCCGGTGCATACTGCAAGGCCTCCCGCACTGCCGGCTCCGCCATTGCAAAATCACCGGAAAAAGCCGCATAGGTGCCGAGCCCTCCCAAAGCCTGCCCCAGGCGCAGGGCCAGTGTGGAATCGGTTTTAAGTTTTCCGAAGGCAGCCCTGAGGGTATCCACGGCCAGTTGTTGCAGCCTGCGCCTTTCCTCCGGATTTGCGGAGCTACCGGCTTTTTCTTCGTAAAAATTGGCGGTGGCGAGGGCAGCCTCCCTGGTCAGGAATTCACCATCGGCATTTGCGAAAAAATCCTCGTAGTACCCCAGGTCTTTTCGGATGTTTTGCAGGAGCTCACCTTCGCCTGCGGCAATGGCCGGGTGGGCGTCCATGCGGGCTTTCAGTTGCTGCCACACTTTTTTTCCTTCGCTGCGCAATGAGGTATCTCCGGTGGCCAGCATCCGGTTTTTGAGCAACACCAGCACGTTCAGGTAAGACGACCACAGCTCCGGCTCGTGGGTTCCGGGTTCCTGGTTGGCCAGCCTTTCACCCAGGTCTATCGCCTGCCCGTACACCTGCATGGCCTCCAGCGACCTTCCCTGTTTCTCCAACAGTACCCCCATCAGGTTCAGGGTGCCGGCAATGTGCGGCAGGTAGGCTCCGGGCTGTGCCGCCTCCAGTTCGCCGTACAATTCCATCGTCGCATTCAGGCAACTGTCGGCCAGGGCCCACTGGCCGGTCATCACATACAGGCGGCCCCGGTTCCGGAGGTTGAGGGCCAGGTCGGGCTGGTAGCTCAGCGGATTGGCCTCCGAGAGGCTTTGCCAGATGGCCCCGCCCTCTTGCAGCCAGGCATCGGCGGTGCCGGCATCGGCCCAGTCGGAATACAGGAGGCCGAGGTTGCCGAGGGTGGTGGCCAGGTCAGCGTCGTATTTGCCCGGCTGTTGCGCAGCGAGTTGGCGAAGCAAAAACAGGGATTGGCGGAAAAGGGTGTCGGCCTGTGCGGGCTGGCCGTAATCGCGGTACACCAGTGCCAGGGCACCCAGGGTGGAAGCGGCTTTGGCATAAGCCCTTTCAGAATTGTGCCGCACCAGGTCTCGCCAGATGTAGATGGCCTGCTCGTAATGCGCCTGGGCTTTTCGCAACTCACCCTGCCTGTAGTAAATGTGGCCGAGATTTTCGAGGAGCATGGCCAGGTGGGGCAGGTAAAGTACCGAGTCTGTTTTGATGAGTTCGAGTTGCAGCCCCAACGCCTCCTCCATGACTGAACGTGCCTCGCTGCCTTTGTTTTGCTTCATCAAAACCACCCCCTTCACGTTCAACAGCCCCGCTCGCTGGCGGTTGGAGCAGGAACGAGACAGGGCCTCATCGCACAGCTCCAGGGCTTTGGATAAGCGGTTCAGGTGGGTCTGAAACCGGGCCATTTCCCAGAAGATGTCCACATTGTCCGGATCGTGCTTCAGGGCCAGTTCGTATTGTTCTTCCCCTTCGTTGAAACGGGCTTTCAGGCTCAGCAGGCGGGCTTTGAGCAGCACCTGTTGCAATAGTTGCTGTTTCTGGTTTTGCCGCTGTTCTATTCGTTCCGCAAGGCTGTGCAGCGCCGCTTTGTTCTCTGACGGGGCCAGATCCAGTTCGGTCAGTGCTGCCGCATTGTCAACACTGTCGAGGATGCTGAGCGCCCTGTTGAGGTCTCCGTTCATGAAAGCCTCGTATGCCCGCAGGTAGGTCTCGCCGGCATCGTCGAGGTTGACCAGCATCAGCCTGTCGGCAATGGCTTCACCGCGGAGCTGCTGCACCAGTTGCACCTCCTCCAGCACGGCCATCAGTTGCTTTTCGTCGGAAATTTTGCGGTTGAGTTCGTCCTCCAGCTCTGCGATGATCTGAAGGCGTGTGCGCGCATCTTTTTGCAGGTGGGTGAGTTGCTCCCGCATTTGCCGAAGGGCAATGTCTTCGGCAATGCGGTAGCAGGCCAGTTGGTTTTCAAGAAGGGCCTGTTCACTGCAAAGCACCACCTTGAGTGGTTGCCTCCGGTTGAGTACGGAGGCGTTCTCCAACTCGCGGTCGTTCACCACCACATAGCCGGCCTTTTTCACCTGTATCCTGACCAGGTCGCCCGGAGGTTTGTCGGCAAAAACGAGGGTAAACTTTCCGTTGGCATCGCTGCGGGAGGGACTGGCACCCATTGCAAGGATGAAAGCTCCCTCCAGGTACTTCGTAGCACCCGTCCGGATGCGGCTGTTCTGCTCCACCACGCTGCCCGGAAGCCGCACATCCTGTTGCGCCAGCGATGGGAAGACATTGCCGAAGAGGAAAAAGAGAAAAAGGCCAGGTAGTACTTTTTTATTCATTGTGTTCGCTTCGCAATGGTTCCTCTACGTCATCTACGTTTACTAAACCTTGGAGGTTTAGTAAACGTAAATTCAACCAATTCAGGAGCTGACGCTAAGCCAGCGCCTGAGACGGTTGCCGGACAGAGTCCAGGCGCCGGCAGGGGCTATCGGGGACAACCGACAACAGACAACAGATTCTCACTGTTTCCGGTGAAGTAACATTTGCAATTCCTGTTGCGTGTGTACCGGCACCGAGTCCAGTTCGCTGAACACATAGCCAGGCTTCTGGAACGCCACTTTTTGGAATTTGGCCTGCAACCCGGCGGGTATTTTCAGTTCAAAGTAACCGCTTTCGTCGCTGAGGGTTTTGGCATTGCGGATGCTGATGGTCACACCGTCCAGGGGGGCGCCGTTGTCAAAATCGAAGATCCGGCCGAAAATCCTGTCGGTATTGCGCAGCGACACCTCCAGATAAACCGGCCGGCCCGGCAACAGCAGGTACATGGAATCGGGGTGCGTACTCTGGTAAGGCTGCGGATGGTCCAGGACGATGCGTGCCTTTTTGCCCCTGAACCGGGCGGGTATTTCTTTGAAATCGGCCTCGCCTTTTTCGTTGATGCCGGCCTCCCGCCGGTCTTGCCCGATGTGGAGAACGACTTTTCCTTCGCTGCGCAACAGGCGTTGCTCCACCCCTTCGGGGCCGTGAACGAAAACGGTCAGGCCAAAGGGTTTTGCGTTCATCAGGTCTTTGGCAATGATGTACGCCACCATGATGCCGGCCAGCGACAGGGGCAACCACCAGTTGCGCCTGATGGGCTTAGGGGCCGCCACCTGGGCCAGTTCCGCCAAGTCCAGGTCTCGCTCCGGGTCCTGGTCAATGAGGTGAAGCAGTGCCGCATTGATCCGGTTTTGCAGTGCATCGGCCTGTTCCCGGGTAATTGCTCCCTGGCGGATTTCCCGGTCGTTGTGTTCCATGCGGGCCTCCAGCAACACGAGGGTGTTTTCCAGTTCTGTCAATCCTTTGGCCCTGGCGTGCTTCAGCAGTTCGCTTATGGCTGCCCCGGATTCACCGGCGGCCACCAATTTTTTCAGTTTCTTCTTGTTGAGCATGGGTAAAGCTTCTTTAGACATGGCTCAGTGGGGAGTTGAGGCAGTTTCGGCCAATACGGCTTTGACCTTCAGCCCCTTGTGCTTCAGCAAGCGGATCAGGCCTTTACCACCCGTCAGGTGACCTGCGCCAACGGCAGTAAACGTTGCCCCGGTCTGGCAAAACCCGTGAATCCGGTCTGCCATCTTGTAGTTGCGTTCATAGAGCAGTTTCTTGCGGTAATGACCGGACTGTTTTTTAAGGGATTTGTGCAGGCTGTAGATGTCCTGTTGTTGGTAGAGGGCGATCAAGTGCTTGTATTGTTTTCGGATACTTGCAGGGTGCCGTGCAAAATCCACAAGCATTTTGATTTGCTTTTCGATGGGGATGTTGCGGATGTAATTGAATTGTCCCTCCCAGGATTCGATCCCGGCCAGTTCCTTGCCCAATTTTTCAGCATAGGTGTAGAGCCTCAGGTCCAGCGGCATGTCTTCCTGAAAGGGCAATATGCGATGGCTCAGCTGCTGTACGATGAAAAACGGGAGCAGGTTGCGCTGCAGGGAAATGTCAACGCCGGTGGCTTTGTAAAGGATTTTCCGGATTTTCTGAAACTTTTTTTCGCCAAGCTGCTCCGCCCAGGGCACGGGTGAAGCAAGGAGCTGTAAAACCTCTTCTGAACCCGCTCTCGTTTCAGCCAGGTTGTATTCCGCAACAAAGCGATCGCACTCACCGATGCAGCGTTCGAGCAGGGGCATGAGGCCAAAGGCCCGGCTGTCGTGTACGTGCATGGTGCCGAACAGGTAGGAGTTTCCGGGCAGTTCGCTGCCACTCAGTTGCCACAAAAGGCTTTTCTTCTTCAAAATGTAAGTGTACTATGGAAGCTGCGGCTGCATCAGCCCTGCTCATAATCGAAGGGCAACACCTTGCTGTTCTTGACCGTGGAGAGGGTCATCAGGGTGGTCAGCCGCTCGATCTCTTCAATTTGTGAAAGGGTCTTGAAAAGCAGTTTTTCGTAGCTGGGTATGTCTTTGCAGATCACCTTGATGAGGAAGTCAGCCTGGCCGGTGATGATGTAACACTCCACAATTTCTTCTATGGACTGGATTTTCTCCAGGAAGTTGTTCAGCGCATTCTGACGGGGCCAGGCAAGGGATACCTGCACAAATGTCTGCACGTTGAGCCCCAGGGTCTGGGGGTTGACTTTGGCGTGGTAGCTCTCAATGTAGCCCTGTTGCTCCAGTTTCTTTACCCGCTCGAGGGTTGGCGCCGGTGAGAGCCCGATTTTTTTTGAAAGGTCGAGGTTGGTGATCTTGCAATTTTCCTGCAGTATCTTCAGAATCTTAAGGTCGGTGCGGTCCAGTTTTTCAGCCATGCTGTTGTGTATTGTGCAATTGGTAGTGAATGACGTCTCAGGCTCTGAAGAAGCCTGTTTGCTTCTGAAACACGATTTTATTTGGTGAGGGCCGGCCTGCCGGTGATTAGCCGAAGGCCTAAACGGGCGCAAGATAGCAAGAGAAAGAATGAAATACAATAATTTTTTGCCATCGCCTCCAATTGTTTCAATTACCTGCCAAATTTTATTTGTTCGTGCAATAATATTCTGAGAACCACCTGCTGCTGCAAATTGCAAAGTGGTTGATTGGTATGCAAAGAATTATCGCATTCACAACTTTCAACCCGCAAAAGGCGGAATAGCTATTGCTACATTGATTACCTTTGCAACCATTCTGCCGCTGATGTTGTTAACCTCCGGCTAAAACATTCTTCCAAACGAAAAAACTGAAAACATGGCTTTTGAAATCACGGATGCGAACTTTAAAGACCAGGTTCTTGACCGCCAGGGTGTTGCCGTTCTTGACTTTTGGGCCGAATGGTGTGGTCCTTGCCGCATGATCGCTCCCATCATCGAAAAACTTGCCCAGGAGTACGATGGCAAAGTGCTGATTGGCAAAGTGAACGTGGACGAAAATCCTGAAATACCCATGAAATACGGTATTCGAAGCATTCCCACCATCCTCATCTTTAAAGATGGCGAAGTGGTTGACAAACACGTAGGCTACACAACCCAGGCCAAACTGGCTGAAAAGATCGAAGCCCAACTGGTAACCGCCTGACAATGATAATCTCCAGCCCCTTTGGCTGGCAAGCTGAAAAGCCCCGGAGAGCAATGCTTTCCGGGGCTTTTTTTGTGGGGTCGTTGAAGGGTTATGCCCCGATATTCATCGGGGATGAGGATCATGAAGGGTTATTAAGTTTTGGGAGAGCCCCATCAGGCGCTGACTTCCGGTCAGCTCCTGAATTCTCATTGGGTCTTTTAGCGGTTTTTGAGGGTTTTTGTCCCGAGGCAAGCTCGGGATTGAGGTTTTTATGAAGTTTTTGGGAAGTGGTTGTTTTGTTTTTTTGGGTACTGAGTTTGCTCCAATCCGTGCAATCGCTTAATCAGTGCCAATCCGCGATGCTAACATCCCCCATCCCCCGTCTGTTCAGCCTGTCCCTGTCCGGCTGGACAGACCTGTCCGGCAGACAGACGGGCGGGCAGCTGGCCAGACGGGCCGGGCAAGCTCATCCCTCTTCCCTCATCCCTCATCCCTCATCCCTCATCCCTCTTCCCTCTTCCCTCTTCCCTCTTCTCCCAATCCGCGATTCTGACAACCCCTATAGTCCGTGATCTTTTTGTGGAGGTACACATAGCATGCCCCGGACTTCGAGTTCTGGTAATGAGCCTGAGTGGTCAGGATACCTTCAAAAAAGTGTGATTTCCTTCACGACTGACCTCACCCCCTGCATATACATTTTGCCAATCAGCTACAACCCAAAACCCAATTCTAAAAATGTTAAATTTTGAAAAATATTAAGCAAGAATTTGACTGATATTTAGATTTTCGTTTTTTTTGCACAAACATAAAGCGCCCGTTTCTACCCTATTTCATTTCCTGTCCGGTAAGTAGAATCTAACAAAAGATTATTGGAGTTGTGCTTAAGTGGAGTGTTTCCGGAAGGAGATCAACCTGGTAATCTTCCCGTGCGCACGGAGATTTGATATCCAAAACGGAACCATTGTGAACAACTACGGCCACTGCATCGAAGTACTCTGGGATGCAGACATGACCGAAGGACAAGTACAACTACAGGCACGGAACAACTGCTCCAATACCCAGCAATTGTTTGTGCTGAACGTGACAGATGGCGGTCCAATTCCATGATTTCATTCGAATCACATGCATTACCGGAGGTGCCCTAAGAATAACTGAACCGGCACCTCCGGTTTTCCAAAATCAAATGACATGAAAAAGTTACTGATAATGTTACTAGCGTTGGCCATCTCAAATTCCTGCCAAAAAGATGACTACCTGAAATTTTTCGACTTGAAATACGAATGCACGAAATCCATGGAATTTTCCTGCGGGGGAATCACCTCAGACCAATATTTCAAAGGAACAATAAATGGAAAAGAGTTTTGCGTATCACATAGTAGTAAGTATAAAAACCTTACCGGCATTTACACAGGAGGAACTACAACATTTCCTTTTGAATTTGACCCAAATGAGTTTGGTAGGGTAGGATTGGTGTTTAAATTTCAACCTGAAACAACCCAACATCCAACATCATCTTGTGACGGTGTAGACATGTCTTTAGCACCATCTATTGATTTATGGTCACCATATGTAATTGACAGCACTATACCTCCCATGAAACAATTAATGAATGAATTTATCAGCACCGGAGAAAAAAAAATCAGATCAAAAGACAATCCAAATGGTTTTATGTTATCAATTAACTGGACTTGTGGGGATACAACCTATTACGAAGGATTTGACAGAAGAACCGATTGCATACAAGGGGGCATAGGTACAGGCATCGAGAAGCTAAACTCTAAAAAAAACAGGCTCTTTATTTCTGATTTAAAAATCACCGAAACTCTCGATTTCTACATTTACGACATCACATTCGAAATAGATGCGGAGCTTTTTTCGACAGATAAATATAGAAACACCTATCACTACGGTCAGTTAGAAGACGGCATCTTCAAGCACCGGGCATTTATAGAGAAATGAACCTGAAAAACTTATAGACATGAGGACCATTATCACCCTTTCGGCCATTTTATTTTTTGGCTTTTTTGTGCAAAAAACCAATGCACAGGACACCATCCAAATTGTGGAATATCCGCTTAAATCTTTGAGCATCTCCCCGCTCATGTTGGCTAATGGACCTTCTCTTTATTTCTATCGACTGGGGAATACTTCCGAAGCAGTACCTGTGGGATACCGGGGTAAAAACCTGGCACAACTTTTCAAACAATATCCGGACGCTCACAGCCGCTACAAGAAATCGAGAGGTGCCTCGGTAACGGCTTCCATTCTGACCTATATCGGTTTGCTGGGATTCATCAGCACCTTTCCTACCGGACGTGAAGAATTCATCAGGGAGCACGGCGACAACCTTCGAACTACAGGTCTTATCATCACCCTTGGCGGCCTACTCAGCGCTCAGCTTTTTGATAATATTTCCCGGAAAAACTTCCGAAAAGCGGTCCGGAATTACAACGACGCCTTGTTGGGGAGGCAATAATCTATAAAGGTTTTTTGATGAGTTTTTTTTTAAGGGTTTTTAGCCAATGGTTATTGTTGGTTTTTTACCTCATCGTATCTATGTTGGTTGTTGTTTTGTGGATTATTGAGATTATGAAGATTATGGGGATTATAGAGGTTGTAAATTTGGATGCGTTTGCTCCGTGGCTCTCCGTGGGAAACTCTGTGTGACTCTGTGAAATAACTCTGCTAAACTCTGTGGGTAATTAAGCCTGTCTGCCGCCCTGTCTGCTGCCAGGCAGGAAGGCAGTGATTATGAGGATTATGAAAAGCCAACTCACCCCGTCACGTGTCACGTGTCACGAGTCACGTGTCACGAGTCACGAGTCACGCCCTCCCGCCCCATAAATCGGCCCTTCCCGGTCTCGCAGGTGGCCGCCGGAGCGTTTACCGAAGAAAGCCTGGATCTCTGCGAGGATGGAAAGGGCGATGGTGTCCGGCGTATTGGCACCGATGTCGAGGCCGGCGGGGCCGTGGATGCGGGCGAGGTCTTTTCGTGACAATTGATG